>JAGQVX010000018.1 GCA_020437755.1 Flavobacteriales bacterium | reverse complement strand
TTGGCTAACACTTCCAACTACCGTGGCGTGTTCGGGACTTTAACCCTATAGTTATTGCCCATGCCGGGCACACAATACAAAAAGGGAGGTTCCGTTGAACCTCCCTTTTTAACCTTAACCAAAACAACTTTAGTACTTTCTAAGTCCAGTAACTTGCAGGTTTACTTTTCTTAGAATCTTTCATTGAACTATGAAAAAACTCTCAACTATAAGACGCATATTTCCTCAGATTGTTGTGCGCGAAAAGAAAAAATACGTTAAACGGATTTACAGATTGCCGGAATGGACAAACTGAAACACGGTCGGCATCTGAAAGGATTCCCTTTGCCCGCTTTACTTTGATTTGCCGCGCAACTTCTTTTTCAAAAAGAATCGCAAGCCCACAACGAGCTGCACATCATGGTGGTTGAGCATAATATCATCACCTATATTGAGAGTAGTGATTCCCGGTATGAACCGGACATGGGCATAGAATTCAGGATTCCAGGTAATGGTGCGCTGATTCCGGCCGAGGTTTTGGGTTATGCCAACCGACACAAACGGATTGGGCCGATAACCGCGGAGGTGCAAATCGGTGTCGGCAACATATTGATAGGAACCGTTCTGTGAGATGAGAGAAAACGGACCTCCGGTATGGGAAAGTATCAATCCGTTCATCAGTCCCACTTCGGCCGTGATGGAACGACTGCGGGATTCGGTGGGAAAAAGATACGTGAAGGAAACTGGAAATCGAAGTTCCATCACGTTCAGATTGGACTTGATTAATTTGAGCGGCAGCGTGTCGTTCTCAGTACCGATATCGTAAACGTAGGTCACTATTTGCTCCACCTCCTTATTGGCATTGAGGTAGAATCCGGTAAGGGCGGTGTCAAGCGTTGACTCCGCAAAGAAGGAGTTTGGGAGATTCACCACGTTGATGTGTACCCCTGCCTGAACAAACCAACGATTGTCTTTTTTATCCCAGTGGAACGAAACACTTCCTCCCCCCCGGAACGATGACCCAACTACTCCCCGTTTTCCGGTGAACTGGTGCAAGGATTGAAAACCGTCGAGTGCAGATTTATCTGTCACCCATGCCGGACCACCGCCAATGTCAATGTTCAGTCCCCACTTATGATACTGCTTTTTGATCTCCTTCACCGGCTCATCCTGAGTAGACAGGGTGTCGTACTCCACTTGTCGGTTTACCACAACCAGTTTTCCATCAATAATGATGGTATCCGAAGGAACTTCCAGAAAGCTCCATCCGGTGAGCACAAATGAAAAAAGCAGTACAATCAATGTACTGCCGTTCTTCATCAGTTGAGCTATACTGAATTTTCTTTGATTCATCGGCTCTGCTAAGATACAGACCAATCCTTATTCTTGATCGATCGTCTTGGTATATCTCAGATTGAGCACAACCTGATCACTCTTTGAATGCACTTGTTTGTAAATGCCGCTTTCTGTTGCAACACTCAAATTATTGAGATTCAAAGGAAGCTGAGCCGGTGCAATTACATTCATTTGCTCAGGCTGAACAGTGGTTTCTGCAGCAATCTCCGGGTTCTCCATATTGTCGGCAGGTTCAACCGCGTGAGGTGTTTCACCGGGGTTGTTGTTGGTTGCAACGGCCGGCTCCGGGTTCACATTTGCCGTATGGCTGGTCCTGGCCGACGAAGTACTCACCGCAGCAGTGCGCTCCTGACGTGAAATTTCAGCAATGGACGCTCCCAAATCGGCAGCAGATGTCACTTGTGACCGGGCTGCATCGCGCCATTCAGAAGGAAAGTTTGAATCGTGAGATGAACTCAGCGCACGGCATTCTCCTTGCGATCCTGAAACTCCCCAGGCTGTCAAAGCCGCTGAGGCAATCAGCAAGTACCAGATATTCAAGCGAGCCCAATTGAAGCCCATGAATGAGGACCAGAACAACTTCTTCTGCACACCCGCATATACCGAACCCGGTACTTCGGGAGAGAAACCGTCGAAGGACTCTCTGAACATCTCAAAAAACTGATCTTCGTGTTTAGTCATTTCCCTACAAATTAATCTTACTCAAAAGTTCCAACTCACGCTGGAGGTATTTCTTTGCCCGTGACAACTGCGACTTTGACGTATTAATGTCAATTCCCAGTATCTCGGAAATTTCTTTGTGTTTGTAGCCTTCAACCACGTACATGTTGAACACGATACGATAGCCATCGGGCAGCTTGTTGATCACGTTGAGAAGCTCCTCCCGCGAAAATTCATTCGAAAAATCATCGGGTGTGGAGACTGAATTGTGCGACATCTCGGTAATATCCTCGTGATACGCATGTTTCAGGTTCTTCCTGTAATGGGTGATCGCCGTGTTGATTACAATTCTGCGCATCCAACCTTCAAACGAGTTGGACATGCTATAAGAACCGATGCTCTTATAAATTTTAACCAATCCTTCCTGCAATACATCTTCCGCCTCTTCTCTCGATTTTGTGTAGCGCAGGCACAATCCAAACAGCATCGCGGAGTACTTGCGGTAAAGCTCATCCTGATACCGACGATCTTTCCGCTTACAGCCTTCAATTATCTCACGCAGTTCTGCCATTAAGGATTGCAATTGCTACTAAGACGCACACTCCCCAAAAAGGGTTGCGTCACGCAAAAGATAAGACTAAATTTTAACGATTGATGGCAAATCCATTTGCCGAATGGCTCCATTCCTGAAACAGCAACTGCATGATATTTCAATGGGATGCGACAGGGGAATTACAGAAACTCTTCCTTCGACATATTGAGCCACTCCAATGTGGAATTGCAGAAAATGTCTTCGACCACCTCATCGCTCAATCCCATTTCGGTAATGAACTTACCAATTTCAAGATCGCCCAGCGGAAAAGGATAATCGGTTCCGAGCGTCACTTTGCGTGAGCCTTGCATTTCGAGAACGTACTCCAACATGCGCGGATCATGCGTAATGCAATCCACCCAAAACTTTCCGAGATACTCCCGCGGATTGACCGGATTGTCAACAGCCACCAAATCGGGACGGCAGTTGAAGCCATGTTCAATGCGACCAATGGTTGCCAGAAACGAACCGCTGGCATGCGAAAAATTCACGCGCAGATCAGGAAGGCGCTCCAGCACTCCGCCAAAAATAAGGGAGCAGGCAGCCCTTGAGGTTTCAGCCGGCATACCCACAAGCCAGGGCAGCCAATACTTTTCCATATCGCTCTTGCCCATCATGTCCCAAGGATGGATCATCACGGCCATGTCCAGTCGCTCGCAAGCCTCAAAAATGGGAAAGAATCGCGGATCGGAAAGATTGATGCCGTTGATATTGGAGCCTATTTGAATACCCTTCATTCCCAACTCACTTTTGCAGCGTTCCAGCTCTTGTATGGCCAGTTCGGTATCCTGCATGGGAATGGTCGCGAGTCCTACATAATTTTTAGGCCACTTGTGGCATGTTTCTGCGATATCGTCATTCAAAAACTGACTGATTTGCACACAATCGTGCGGCTTGGCCCAATAAGCAAACAGCACGGGAATGGTACAAATAACCTGCACTTGGGTGTCAAAACGGGCATATTCTTCAATGCGCACTTCGGGATCCCAGCAGTTGGACTCGATTTCGCGAAAAAACTTCTCCCCTTGCATCATGCGTGCAAATCCGGGTCGGTGATGGTCAAGATGGATAAACGGACCGTAGCCGAATTTTTTCGTCCAGTCGGGAACACGCTCGGGCATGAGGTGCGTATGCATGTCGATTTTCAGCATGAAGCATCAATTGTAAGCCACGAAAATAAGCAATCTGACTTTGAGGGCGGTACGGGATTCTATCAGCGATATATCCCCCTCTGGTTCAATGCGTTCTGGTATTTTCGGGCATTCGCCAAATGCTGATTGTACGTCCGGGCAAACAGGTGTGTCCCATCCATTTCCGGGCTCGCGCAGAAATACAGGAACTCATGCTTCTCCGCATTCAACACCGCATCGATATACCTTCCGTTCGGAATATTGATGGGGCCGGGAGGGAGACCCGCATATCGATACGTGTTGTAAGGCGAGTCGATTTCCTTGTGGCGATCCAGCACCCGACGGATGGAAAAATCTCCCAATGCAAATACCAGGGTAGGATCGGCCTGAAGAGGAATTCCCTGACGCAGTCGATTGGCATACACTCCTGCAATGCGAGGCGCTTCCGGGAGATGAGCTGTTTCGGCCTTTACAATGGAAGCCAGTATAGTAACTTCCGATTGTGATAGCCCCATATTGCGGGCCTTGGTGAGTCGATCGGCATTCCAGAACGACTTATACTCCCGCGCCATGCGATCGATGAGTTCTTCCTTGCTGATATTCCAGTACACGCTGTAGGTATTCGGAATAAACATGGTAGGAAAGGTCGTAGCGTTGAAACCGTACTGAGCGGGTAAGTTGGCTCCCATCATGTAAGCATCGAGTTCAAGACTATCCAGTTCGATGTTTCGCGAGAGCAATCCGGGCAACTCCCGATAGAGCCGTACCTCCGAAAAAACCAGCTCTACAGGATCCTGGTCTCCGATTCTCAACTTGTTAATGAGGTCATGATAACTCATATCACTCGGAATGAGGTATCGTCCGGGTTTAACGGCGTCGTGAAAATCCTTCAATTCGGCAGCTGTTCGAAAACGATCCTCTTCGGTAACTACTCCCGCAAATTTCAACACCGTGACTAATTCTTCAAAATCCGCCCCCGTAGGTACGAGGACCTCCTGTTTGCCATCATAGGAACGCGTTACCCTACCGAAAATCGCGGAATAGTATCGCCATCCTACCAATCCACCAATCGCCCCTAAAACCAACAACAACAACAACCACTTCTTCATTTGAAATCTTCTCGTAATAATTGGTAATCCAATAAATCCAGCCATTTGCCTTCATGGCATATCCAGTCTTTCCTCCTGCCTGAACACGTAAATCCCAGTTGTTCAAAAAGTGATTTACTCACCGCATTGTTGTCCAGTATGGTGCACCACCACTGACGAAGATGGAGCCGTGACCACCCATGTTCGATAATGAGTTGAAGTGCTTCCTTTGCATAACCTTTTCCACGATCCTCCTGATCTCCGATGAGAATACCCACCCCACACCTCCGGTGCAGCGGATTGTATTCAAACAAATCCAAGGTTCCCACCACTCGATTGTCCCCTTCAACAATCATAAATCGGAACTGCCCTTCTTTTATCAAATCATGTTCGGCGGTGACCCAATGGTGCAATTGGTCCTTTGAAAAAGGGATCAGCGTAGCACTCACCAACCAGTTTTCAGGGTCATTCTCCCAAACATGAATGAGCTCCACATCTGAAGCCTCCATGGCTCGAAGGGATATGTTCTTGCCTTTAATCATTCGTATGTTCCTACCGCCAGCATTACCAAAGTACATCCAACTACGGTTTCAATTCCCCTACTGTGAGCAAGCGCCTCCATATTTGGATTTTCTGTTCCCGGATTGAAAATGATACGCTTGGGATGGAGCGACCAGATGTAGTCCATCCACGACCCCTGATTTTGAGGCCCCACATATAGCGTGACCGTGTGAACTTCGGGAATATGTGGCCGATCGGTGTGAATAGCCAGTTCGTCGATCATCCCGGAGCGCCTTCCGACGGGTACCACTTCAAATCCATTATCCTTCAATGCCAGCGTGGCTCTGAAAGCATATCTCGATGGATTTGGACTGGCTCCTATGACGACAGTTTTCACGTGTGGGATGAATTAAAGTGCAAAGATGACAAATCGCGTGCAATGATGGTCGTGCTAGTCGGCCTTGAATTGCTATTTTTGCGAGAGATCAAATTGAAAGCATGAAGAAGTTCTTACCGGTCTTGGCGGTTATCGCCCTGTTGAGCAGTTGTACGATCAACAAAAACCTGATGTTCAAGACCGACACTGAATTCACATACGACACACCCAGTACTGACACCAACGAATACAACTATCGCATATCACCCAACGATCTGCTGTTGTTTCGGTTGTTCACCAATGACGGTGCGCGATTGCTAGAGGTTACCACTTCTACCGACCAAACCAATTCCCGGCTATTCAACTTCGGTGACATCACCTATCAGGTTCAGTCGGATGGAACGGTAAAACTCCCGGAATTGGGAAATGTGAAGGTACAAGGCTTAACCGTTTTCGAAGCACAGGACATGCTCGAGGAGAAGTACGCTCAATATTACAATGAGCCCTATGCCGTGGTTCAGGTTACGAATAACCGGGTAATCGTCTTTCCGGGCTCCGGAGGAGACGCACTTGTGGTACCGCTGGTTAATCAGAACACCACCGTAATCGAAGCACTGGCCCGCGCGGGAGGGATAGCCAACCGGGGAGACGCCAGCAAGGTTAAGCTGTTTCGCAAAGTCGACGGAAAGCAAGAGGTGTATCTCATGGATTTATCTACGATTGAGGGCATCCAGTATGCCAACATGGTTGTACAGGCCAACGACATTATATACGTTCAACCGGTACCGGAGATTGCTACTGAGGTGCTGAAGGATGTATCGCCCTTCGTTTCGATCGTTTCCGGACTGGCGCTCATCTATGCAATTCTAGTAACCAATTTGTAAATGTCGCCCGAACAAGTACGAGAATACGACGGCTACAAAGAGCGACTGACGAACTTTTCGAATGAGTTTGACCTTGGTCTGTTCATTCATATCGTTAAAAAGTCATTTTTCTGGGTATTGTTGGCCATCCTTGTTTCGGCTGTTGCTGCCTTGCTTTATCTGCGTTACACTCCAAGAGTTTACAAAGCGAGCACCGTTATCCAGCTCGGTGAAGATGAGTATTCCAAAGGCATTTTGGGTATCAATCAATTTGGCGATGACAACTCCATTCAAGCGCGATTGGAATTGTTGCGATCCAATTTGATGATTCGTCAAACCTTGCAGAAACTTCCGTTGGAGATTAGCTATTTCGCTGAAGGAGAAATCTTGACGAATGAGCATTATTTGCTATCCCCTTACGAAGTAACGATACTGGAAATCAAAGATGAAGGCATTCGCAATCATCCCATCACGATCAACTTCACGAGTGAGCAATCATTTGGCTTGTCCTATAAAGGAAAAACCATTTCAGACCTCCCGGTCGACCAGGACGTAGAGATAGATGAACTCCGATTTCGTGTGCATGTCAAAAACTGGAAGTCTCTCACCTCGCTTTCAGGGGAATACCAACTGAATTTCAGAGTTAATTCCTTGTCTGCCCTCGTCAGTCGCTTCAGTAAGAACCTCGACGTGCGTATTTTGAACAATACCGCGAAAACGCTCGGCATAAGCTATCAGGACAACAATGCGCATCTTGCCCGGGATTTTGCCCAGATGCACGCCCAGGAATTTATTCGATTTGACCTGGAACGCCGCAGTCGCAGTGATGAGAACATCCTCACCTTCATCGACTCGCAAATTGATACCGTTTTCGACAAACTGCGGGAATCGGAGTCGATGCTCAATAACTACAAGCAAGAGAACAAGATTTCCAATCTGGAAAGTCTGTCGGGCGTTTATTTGGATCGTATTACGGAATACGAAGATCAAATCGTGATGCTCGAACTGGAAGAGCGCCTGCTCAACGAAGTCAGTCAGCTTACTGAGGAGTCGTCGGAAGAAATCAAAATTTACAACCTCGTTCCACTTGTTGCCGGAAGTCGATTCGAGCAATCGCTTACCGGGTTGCTGGACAACCTGTATCGATTGCTGCTGAACAAGGAGGAAGCACTTTACACAGTGACTCCCGACAACAACCGGATTCAAAATTTGGAGTATCAAATTGGGATTCAAACCAAGCTGGTATTGGAGACCATTGAGGCACTACAGGAAAAGACCAGTGATCGCAAGCGTGCGTTGCAGGAGGAATTGGGTGGAGTTTCGGGATCGTACTACAAACTACCTCAAAAGGAATTGGAGTTTGCTCGGCTTCAGCGGTTGTTTAATATTAACGAGAAGTACTACACCATGCTTCTCGAAAAACGCATCGAGTACCGCATTTCTAAAGAAGGTTTCGTGACACGCCATCAGGTATTGGAAGAAGCCATGCTTCCGCGGCAGCCTGTCTCTCCCAAGCCCCGAATTATTCTGATTGCCTTCATCCTCGCCGGAGCATTTTTGGGTTTCTTGTTTATCGCCATTCGCTACCTTGTTCACAACGATATTACCACGCTGCATGAAATCGTTAAGCTGTCGGATGCATCTATAAGCACACTAGGGATTATCCCCAAGTACAAGTACGACGTACCCGATTCGATGCTGATCGTGAACCGGAATCCCAAGTCCCTCATAGCTGAAGCGTTTCGGTCGATCCGAACCAATATGCAGTTTATCGACAACACCCCCGGCTCGAAAGTGGCTGCTATTACCTCAACCATTTCCGGCGAAGGAAAAACGTTCATTGCCCTGAATCTGGCCGGAATAATTGCGTTCAGTGGCAAGCGGGTCGTGGTTATCGATTTGGATATGCGCCGACCCAAGATTCACAAAGGGATGGGAGTAGACAATGAGGTGGGAATGAGCACATTGCTCATCAACAAGACCGACCTTGATACATGCATGCGAAAGAGTAAAGTTGAAAACCTCGACTTTATAACGGCTGGCCCGGTTCCGCCCAATCCATCAGAACTCATTCTCTCTCCTCGCATGGAGGAGATACTCGAAGAACTCAAGAAACGGTACGATTTGGTCATTGTCGACAATCCCCCTGTAGGTTTGGTAACCGATGGTGTAGAGATCATCAAGAAAGCCGATTTTCCCATTTACGTTTTCAAAGCGGATCATTCCAAGAAACAGTTTGTGCAGGTAGCCGACCGTCTGATCAATGAGAATAAGGTCCGGAGATTGAGCGTCATATTGAATGGTGTTGACCTCGACCGCAATAAGTATTCGTATCAGTACCGCTATGGGTACGGCTATGGTTATGGATATGGTTATGGCTATGGGCAAGGCTATTACGACAGCGACAATCACAAAAACAAGAAGAGTTGGTGGAGGAGGCTATTCAGCAAATGAAAACCCTGACCTTTGACATTCCCGGACTATTCGAGCTGAGACCTGACGTGTACGGTGACGAGCGTGGTTATTTTCTCGAGACGTTTAACGAAAATGTGCTGCGCGACGCTTGTGGGTTTGATCGGGTATGGGTTCAGGACAATGAATCGTGTTCGGGCAAGCATATTCTTCGTGGCCTGCACTATCAGCTCCCCCCTTTTGCACAGGCCAAATTGGTACGCGTGGTTCGGGGGGCAGCACTGGATGTAGTCGTAGACTTGCGCATGGACTCTCCAACGTTTGGACAACATGCAGCAGTTGAGTTGCGCGGTGATCTGAAAAACCAGTTGCTCATTCCGCGTGGGTTCGCGCATGGCTTTATGACTTTGGAAGCAGACACCATTTTCTGCTATAAATGCGATCAGTTTTACCAACCCGATCATGAACGGGTCATGCAGTGGAACGATCCGGAACTGGGTATCCAGTGGCCGGTGGCTGAACCTACGGTATCGGAAAAAGATCAAAACGGAACACCCTTTCTCGATTCGAGTGTTCCCTTTCTGCTGAGCGATTCATGAGTTTGACCTGGACATACGGATGGTTGGGTATAGCCGTTTTTGCATTTGGCCTTGTGCTCTATCACCTCCTCCTGAAATTCCTCAAATCACCCGGCAAAAAGAATCAAAGTGGTGAACTCCTCATTCGCTGGAGCGATCAGGCAAAACCTACCATTGGTGGAATTGGATTTTTTGTGGCGTTCCTGGCGGGCAGCGCTTTCAGCGGATGGCTCGGACTCGAAGCCTTACCGCAGCTACCCATTCTCCCCCTGGTCACCGCCGGCTGCATCGCTTTTCTTTCCGGATTGTATGACGACGCCAACAACACCCGTCCTGTAGTCAAGCTCATTTCGCAGGCTGCCTGCGCCCTGATCATTGTTTTCTCAGGAATTGAAATCACCATCCTGGACATGCCAATCGCCGACCGGATTCTGACGGTAGTTTGGATCATGGCCATGATGAATAGTTTGAACATGCTCGACAATATGGACGCAGTGACCAGTTTGGTATCAACAGGCGTTTTGGTCTTTTGCAGTGTGGCCATGTTTTGGCTTGGAGATGGAGATTCCGGAATCATGGCCCTGGTGATTTCCATGATCGCTGTTTTGGTCGCTTTTCTGCGCTTCAACTGGCATCCCAGCAAGATGTTCATGGGCGACAGCGGAAGCCAGTTGCTTGGGCTGCTCCTGGCGGTCTTGGCCATCCCTTACGGTTGGAACCTTGCACGTGGTTTTGACGTATTAACCGACTGGATCACAGCACCTCTCACCATCGGTTTGGTATTTCTTATACCGCTCTGCGACACGACCATTGTGAGCATCAACCGGCTCAGTCATGGAAGGTCACCCATGGTAGGAGGCAGGGATCACACCACGCACAACCTGGTATACTGTGGATTTAAAGACCAGCATGTGGCTATGCTCTATGGCGCCTTGACGGTAGTTAATATTTTCTTGGCATACCAGCTCTCTTTCGGTCATAACAATCGACTGTGGATGATATGGTTGAGTGTGGTATATATGTTGATCGTATTCTTTACGTTATTTGTTATATCGCGACGCAACTTGTCGCGAGGAAAATATTCATACTCATGAAACGCACATCAAGCTTCTCCCCTTTTATGATTCTGGCAGGAATGGCATGCATGGCCATGGTTCTCATTTTCGCCAGCTTCACCAATCACAGCCCTGAAAAACTTGCCCCTACATCCGATGAGGCTGCAGCGCGCTATGAGAGTCCGTTGACACCGGAACGCATGACCTTTGCCGGAGAAGAAATTCCAACCGAAATTATTGATGTAAGAGAAAAACTCGATCGTGAAATGCTGGTCAACTCGTACTGGCATTCCAATACATTCCTCACCATGAAGCGCGCTCATCGCTGGTTTCCGGTAATTGAGCCCTTACTGCAACAAAACGGAATTCCTGAAGACTTCAAGTACCTCGCAGTAATTGAAAGTGGACTCACGCAAACCGTTTCTCCAGCCGGCGCCACCGGGTTTTGGCAGTTTCTGAAGAGTACAGGACAATCATATGGTCTGGAAGTCAATACCCAGGTAGATGAGCGTTACCACGTTGAAAAGGCCACTGAAGCGGCATGTGACTATTTACGCGATGCGTATGAAAAATACCACGACTGGGCTTTGGTTGCTGCGTCCTACAATATGGGTATGGGCGGAGTTGATCGCGCATTGAACAAACAAAAAGTGGACTCTTACTGGGACCTCTTGCTCAATTCGGAAACAGAACGTTATGTGTACCGCATTGCAGCAGTGAAGCAGATATTTTCCAATCCGGAAGCGTATGGCTTTGTGCTTCAGGACGGCGACCTGTACGCACCCTATGAAACGGAAGACTTTGAATTGGATCATTCTGTGAGCGATTTAGCTACGTTTGCTCTCGAGCTCGGTGTTAATTATAAGGTATTGAAAACGTTAAATCCATGGCTGCGCAGCGATGATATTACGGTATCTGCCGGAAACTCATACACCATCAAGCTGCCCGTCAATCGCGACTTCACCCACTAATCTGCTCTTCTCGTGCTCGAAACCCTCGAACGCTGGGATCATGAACTCCTCCTCTTTTTAAACGGCCATCATGCCCCATGGCTCGATACCGTTATGTACGTGCTCACGCAAACGCTCGCGAGCGGTCCGTGGTTGATATTCTTGGTGTACCTCCTCTACAAAAAGGGAGGTTGGCGCTATCTCGGTCTGGTCATACTGGGTGTGGGAATGGTCATTCTCATATCCGATCAAACCTCTGTGCACCTCTTCAAAAATGTGTTTCTCCGTTACCGCCCTTCACACAATCTGGAATTAGACGGGCTCTTGCATCACGTTAATGACTTTCACGGCAATATTTACAAGGGTGGTCAATACGGCTTTTTGTCATCGCATGCTACAAACTTCTTCGGACTTGCTATGTTCATCTGGCTCTCACTTCGTCCGGCTCGCCGGGCATTGGCCGTTCTGATATTCGGCTGGGCGGCTCTGATATCGTACACGCGTATTTATCTGGGCGTACATTTCCCCAGCGATATCATTGCCGGGGCGCTGTGGGGCAGTCTGATCGGAATGCTCGTATGGGTTGGGAAAGAGTTTCTGAGAAAGAGGTACATTCACACCAAAACGGAATGACAATGAACTGGCTGGCGGTATTTCTGGGCGGTGGATTGGGAAGTGTGTTGCGTTATGGAATATCCCTCGCGCTGCTGCCGCATGTGCGGAATTTTCCAGTAGCTACTTTGCTGTCGAATACATTGGCAACCGGTCTGCTGGCTTTTTTCACTGTTATGGCATCCGCCAAATGGTTGGGGCCCGGAAGTACCTGGACCTTGTTTCTCATGGTGGGCTTCTGCGGAGGTTTCTCAACCTTTTCGACCTTCTCCATGGAGACCATTCAACTCATTAAATCGGGTCAAACCGGAATCGCGATACTGAACGTCTTATTGAACGTGGTAATTTGTCTGATCGTCTTTTTCGTGGTCTCGCGAAAAGTACTTTCCTAACACCGATTTTACACGGGAAATTCCACCCGCGGCGGAAGTATCGCTACATTTGCCCGAGAAGCAATCATCATGAAGCGACTATTTTTTATCCTTATTTGCCTTACCGCCTGCGCACCCCAACCACTGGTATCCATGGCTGAAACTCCGCCAGCAGATGGCAAACCAAAACTTGTTATTGGCATTGTCATTGACCAAATGCGCTACGACTATCTCACTCGATATTACGACGACTTTGGGCAGGGTGGTTTCCGCAGGTTGATGGACCAGGGGTTCGTGAGTCACAACCATCACTATTCGTATGCACCAACCTTCACCGGACCCGGACACGCTTCCATTTACACAGGCACAACACCTTCCACTCATGGTATAATTGCCAACGACTGGTTCGACCGAAATACGGGCACCGTGATGTACTGCGCCGCAGATAGTATGGTAACTCCGGTAGGCACCTCCAACCCCACAGCTAAAATGTCAGCTTTTCGCCTCCTTTCATCTACACTCAGTGAAGAGTTGGAGTTGGCCACGCAAGGAGCCTCTAAGACCATCGGAATTGCGTTAAAAGATCGCAGCTCCCTTCTTCCCATGGGACAGGGCGGCGATGCGGCCTATTGGTTTATGGGGGGCACGGAAGGCAATTTTGTGACCTGTTCCGATTATATGGACGCCCTTCCGGCCTGGGTTGATCAATTCAACAATTCAAGCATCAAATCCGATCTGATGCTGCAGACATGGAACCTCCTGCTCGATCCATCGGCATATAATGAAAGCCACGCCGACAACAACCCTTTCGAAGGGGCGATTACCGGAAAGGTTTCTCCCACGTTTCCTTACAACCTGCAAGAACTTGGACCTCAAAATGACAATTACAGCATTTTGAAAACGGTTCCGCAAGGCAATGAACTTACGCTGGCATTCGCCAAATGGGCAATCGAAAACGAACAAATGGGCGCCGATGATATAACCGACTTGCTGGCCATCAGCTTTTCGGCCAACGATTATGTAGGACACCGATTTGGAGTAGATGCCATGGAAACACAGGACATTTATCTGAGACTCGACAGACAGTTGGAGGCGTTTTTCAATTATTTGGATGAGCAAATCGGATTGGATCAGGTGACTATATTCCTCACCGCCGACCATGGTTCTCCCCATGTCCCCAGCTATTTGGAAAAAGAGCAAATTCCGGGCGGATACTGGCAGCCGGGGAATATGATTGAAGATGTAAAGGCTATGCTCAACGAAAAACTGGGCGAAGGAGAATGGGTACTGAGTTATTTCAACGATCAGTTTTTCCTCAACCATGACCTCATGCGACAGCAAGACGTGGAAGTGGATGATGTCGAAGAAATGATCGCTGCACTTTGTCTGGAATACGAAGGAGTCCATACCGTAATCACAGCCGAGACCCTTAAAAATGCTGAGTTTACTCGAGGTATTTATGGGATTATTCAGAATGGATTCTTAGCCAAGCTCTCCGGTGATGTTATGGTAGTGACCAACCCGGGATGGATTACCTACAACCGTACAGGTACCACCCATGGTAGCCCGTTTGCCTACGACACACATGTACCATTGATCATTTATGGTGCAGGCGTTGAAACGGGACAGCATTATGACTACACCCGCACGGCAGACATTGCCCCTACGCTTTCGGCTATAATGAAAATTCAGATGCCCAGCGGGACAACCGGATCCATGATTTCACCTGCTATTCAACGGTAATCCATGTCTCGAACCATCCTTTATACGGTCACGCCCGGTGATCCTCACCGCCGATTGGTGGAATTTAAGGCTCAGTTTCCCGTGTCGGAGGATGGAACAGCGCGACTGGCCTTGTCGCTCTGGCGCCCGGGCAGATATGAAAATGCCAACTACGCCGCCAATATCCAGCGTATTGCGTTCGAACAAGACGGCGTTGTGTTGTCCTGGACCAAGGAGGAACCCAACATTTGGGCAGTTCATAATGTTCATGCCGGAGTGCTTCAGGTTAGCTATACCTATTATACCAATCATTTAGATGCGGGCGGATGCTGGTTGGATCAAGATCAATTGTACCTCAATCCGGTGAATTGCTTCCTCTTCAACCCCGACCATCTGGATCTTGGGTTTACCGTTCGCTTCAATATACCTGAACACTTCGAAATTGCCTGTCAGCTGGATCACGGGAATATTTGCCAAATCGAAGCTGATTCATTTGATGAACTCGCTGATAGTCCGGTGATATGTTCACCGCACCTCATTCACAGGAGTTTCGTGATGGAGGAGTGTGAATTTCACATTTGGATTCACGGCAAACCACAATTCGACCTGGGCCGATTTGAAGCCGATCACCGCGCGTTCATCGCTGCGCAGGTAGAAGATTTTGGATCAATGCCCTGTGAGGCTTACCACTTCATGTACCAAATACCCGCTGTGCGTGCCTATCACGGAGTTGAACATAAGAACAGCACCGTCATTGTCCTGGGCCCGGATACCGATTCAGGTTCAGAAGGGTTCTATTTCGATCTGATTGGCATTGCCAGCCACGAATTGTATCATGCCTGGAATGTTAAGCGACTTCGTCCGGCGGCCTATTCGCCTTACAACTTTTTGAAATCGATTCCTTGTGAATTGGGATACATCTATGAAGGCGTTACCACGTATATGGGCGATAAGTATTTGTGGTTGTGTGGGGTTTTAAGTTCTGAGGCATACGCCAAAAAACTAGCCGCCCGCGTCCAGCGCTACCTGCACAATCCCGGAAGGCACCATCATTCTTTGGCGGCCAGTTCCGCCGATACATGGGTTGACGGCTATGTGGCCGGTATTCCCTGGAGGAAGGTTTCTATTTATAATGAAGGTGCGCTTGTAGCGTTGATGATTGATGCCCGCATACAGGCACTTACCAACGGTGAGAAGAACATCGCCGACTGGATGCGACTGCTCATGGATCGATTCGGGGAACATTCCACTGGCTATCAACGAGCCGATTTGGAGCGCGCCCTGGAAGATATTTGTCCGTGGAATTGGCATTCATGGTTTGATCAGTACATTTATGATACGATCGACTACATGCAGGAACTGGAAGAAGCACTGGGCCAAATGGGATGGAAAATCCATTTGGCGAATGCCGAAAAACCTCTTGAACACCTTTGGGGAGCCCAGTGCGATTCCAAGGGAAAAATCACCGAAGTATGGCCCGGGAGCCCTGCGGATCACTGCGGACTGTGGCGAGGAGACCAAATAGAAGAAGTTTCGGACTCTGCAATCGAAGTGAGCAAGGCACAGTCAGCTACTCGATTAAAACAACATTTGCCGCATGGCGAACATAGCTATTTTCCTGTAGTTCAGATAATTCGAGCAGGAAACTAATCATTGATTTGCTCTTTTTCGTATCATTGGGGTGCACCAATACCTATCAACATGAAACTTTCAATTGAACGGCAGGAGAGCTATTCTCGCGGACAGCTGCTTTTGCGAACCTTCTTCGGAGCTATTTACATTGCTCTTCCACATGTTTTTATTCTCTACTTCATTATGATTGCTTCGGCATTCTTGAATTTCCTCACTTTTTGGGTCATTATGTTTACCGGAAAGCACCCCCGCAGTTGGTGGGATTTCCAGATGAATTTTCAGCGCTGGAACCTTCGACTCAACGCCAGTTTGCTCAATTTGCGCGATGAATATCCACCATTTGGAATGAGTGCGCAGATGCCCGGGGTAACGCTTGAAGCCGAATATCCTGAATCCAACAGCCGTGGAAGTGTTCTTCTTCGTACGTTGTTTGGGTTCTTCTATGTTTTGCTTCCCCACGCATTTATCCTGATGTTCCGCGGCATTGCATGCTACTTCATCATTTTCATTGCGTTTTGGGCTGTACTTTTCACCGGAAAGTACCCCGAGGGTATGTTCAAGTTTGTGGTAGACACCATCCGCTGGAGCACACGTGTGAATTTCTTCATGATGTATATGAACGACGAGTATCCGCCATTCAGCGGTGCTGAGAATCCATGATACTGGATCAGGACGAAACGAACCTTGCCCAGCCACATGAGCTGAGCGATAAGGAGAAAGACGACGCAATGGGCGCATATCTTATGATGTTTGCGTCCCTTGCGGCCGGTCTTCCCTTGCCTGTCATTAATCTGATAGCCTCGGTAATTTACTACTTTGTAAATCGCGATCGAAGTGCGTTTGTGCACTTTCACGCCTTGCAATCCCTGCTATCGCAAATCCCCACATCGCTGCTCAATGCCGGACTGGTGTTCTGGACATTCAGCAATATTATCGAACATGAAGGCGGTGGTGATGCGCAATGGGGTGAAGAGTACCTCATGTACCTGGCTTTTGTGATCGTCATGAACCTACTATACGTAGTTTTCAGTCTGATCGCCGCCGTACGCGCTAGGAAGGGACGTTACTACTATTTTATAGTTTTTGGAAAAATGGCTTTTGACTACGTCAATGGCTACCACAAGCCCGATAGTGATTCGGTCAATTTGCCACCACGCTAGCATTATTCTTCTTCCGAACCAAACAGGGCAAATTCCACAATGTTGGCCCCCATTTGAAGGGCTCGCTGACGGGTTTCTTCTGAGTCCTTGTGCACTTCCCAGTCTTCCCAGCCATCGCCCAGGTCGCATTCGTAGTCGTAGAAACACACCAACCTTCCTTCATAGATCAATCCAAAGCCCTGCGGAGCGCCATTATCGTGCTCATGAACCTTGGGCAAACCGTTGGGAAAGTTGTATTTCTGATGATAAATCGGATGGCCAAACGGAAGTTCAACAAACTCCAATTCCGGAAACACCCGCTTCATTTGTGTTCTCACAAACGGATCCATCCCATAGTTATCACTAATGTGAAGAAATCCTCCACCAATGAGGTAGTTGCGCAGATTCTCAACCTCCGAATTGGAAAAAACCACGTTTCCGTGTCCGGTCATGTGTACCAGCGGATAGTTGTATAAATCTGGACTCCCGACCTCCACATAGGGAGGGTCTTCCTGGATGGAAGTGCCCAGATTCTCGTTGCAGAACGCAATCAGATTGGGAATACTGGTGGGATTTGAATACCAATCCCCTCCCCCATTATACTGAAGCACAGCAACTTGATAGGAACCCTTATTCTGAGCATGGGTCATGAAGGAAAAAAGTGAGGCTATAAAAAGCAAACAAAATGTTCTCATTGTCGTAATCAGCAGGTGCAATAAAACGGGCGCAACTAAAACGCTGTGCGAAGCCACATTAGTCTATTGCACAAATTGTTTCGCAAAAATAGGTTGTTTGAGTATATTTGCGCCTTCGTAATTCTAAACTGTTAATAAAGGTAACATGCAAAACAAGAGTGCCATTTGGCTGTTTACCATTCTTCTTGCCCTTGCAGCTTTGTACATCCTTTCGTTGAGCTTGGTTTCTCGCAGCTATGAGAACAAGGCTTCGGAATATGTCACGAGCTTGTATGGAGACTCGCTCAAAGCGATTGGGACACTTTCAGAAACGGAAGTGAGCTCTCAGCTCGACGGTCTTCGCGACAAGTATCTTCGCGACAGCAGCAAAGTTGAAGTGGTTCCGGTCATTGGATTGACCTATGAGGAAGTTAAGCAGCGTGAGCTCAATCTCGGACTGGATTTGAGGGGTGGAATGAGCGTGACACTGGAAGTGTCTTTGCCAGATTTGGTAATCGCACTGAGTGACTATGACAAGACTCCAGCGTTTTTAACTGCTGTAGAGGAAGCAAAAAAACTCCAACAAGAAGATGACGCCGACTACATCACGTTGTTCGAACGTGCATGGAATGATCAGGGAACGGATATCGAATTGTGGAGGATCTTCCACAAGCAGGAGACAAAAGAAATGTTTCCCGCTCGCAGCACCAACGACGAGATCTTCAGCATTCTTCGTGAGGAGGCCAAGCAAGCCATTGACAATACCGAGAACATCATCAAGAAGCGTATTGACCAATTTGGTGTTGCTCAACCTAACGTTCAAAAGCAATCTATCTCAGGACGTATTATCGTTGAACTTCCGGGTGTAAAGGACCGCGAGACGGTTCTTAAGCGACTCAAAAGTACTGCGAACCTCGAGTTTTGGAATGTATACCGAACTGGTGAAGCGTTTGGAGCGTTGATTCAGGCCAACAATGCACTGGGTAAAGCTATGCACCCGGAATTGTTTGTAGAAACACCAGCAGACTCTACATCAACCGATGTTGATGCCGACGTTGCTCAGGAGGATTTGACACAAACAGAACCTGTAGATTCTACATTGAATGACATTCTGGATCCAACGGATCTCGATGAGCCTGCAGATGCGGAAGCATCAGAAGAAGATATCGCTACTCAACGGCTCAAGAACCCATTGTTTGCGCTCTTGAACATCAATCAGGATCCACGCTCTTGCGTTGCCGGTTATGCGCTTGAAAGCGACATGGCTGAAGTAACCAAACTTCTGAATTCAAAAGAAGCTCAGGCAGCACTTCCAGGCGATCTTCGTCTGTTGTGGAGCGCCCAGCCTGAAACTACCTCAAACGATGGTCGTGACATGTACGGATTGTACATGATTAAGGACGACAATGGCGGGAAGCCTCGTTTGAACGGTTCAGCCATTACCAATGCTCGTGCCGACTTCGACTACGGTGAGCCTATTGTAACCATGTCAATGGACGCAGCAGTAGGTGCTCCGATTTGGGCTGAAATGACTCAGATTGCAGCAGCTGACAACAAGCGTCAGATTGCGGTAGTAATGGATAGCCTGGTATATTCAGCTCCTTCTGTGAACGAGCCGATTACCGACGGTAGCTCACGAATCACCATGGGTGGTAACCGCAGCACGAATGAAAAACTTGCTGAAGCTGAAGGTTTGGCTAGTCTGTTGAAGGCCGGTTCACTTCCTGCTCCAGCGAAAGTTGTTGACGAATACACTGTTGGACCATCTTTGGGTGAAGCCAACATCAACGCCGGTATCATGTCGTTCATTATCGCATTGTGTGTGATTTTGGTGTATATGATTTTCTACTACAAAGGTGCAGGTGTGGTATCCAACATCGCCTTGATTGCAAACCTCTTCTTCCTGATTGGTGCATTGGCTTCACTTGGAGCTGCATTGACCCTTCCGGGAATCGCAGGTATCGTTTTGACCATCGGTATGGCGGTAGATGCTAACGTACTGATCTATGAGCGTATCCGTGAGGAAATGCGCCATGGTAAAGGTCTGGGCGTTGCGTTGAAAGAAGGTTATCAAAAAGCCTACTCGGCGATTATCGATGCGAACATCACGACTTTGCTGACAGCAATCATCCTGTTTGCTTTCGGTGCCGGTCCGATTAAAGGTTTTGCGACTACCTTGATCACAGGTATCTTCACATCGTTGTTCTCAGCGATTATCATTACTCGTCTGATTTTCTTCAGCCGACTTGAAAAGAAGAAGCCTATCAGTTTCTACACCGAAATGACCAAAAACTGGTTCACCAACATCAACTACAATTTCATTGGTAAGCGTAAGTTGTTCTACGGTATCTCCGGATTGGTGATTGTGATCGGTATAGTTTCGCTGTCCACTCGCGGTCTGGACTACGGTATTGACTTCGAAGGTGGTAGTTCATTCACAGTTGAATTCAAGAATGAAGTAAACGACACAGAACTGCGTGAATCGTTGGCTGTTGCCTTTACCGAAGATGGAAACAAAGGAAATCCAACCATTCAAACAGTTGGATCATCTGGAACAAAGTACAAGATTCAAACGACCTTCATGATCAATAGTGATGATCCCGACAAGGATATCAAGATCGGACAGGCGCTTGAGGCTGGTTTAGCTCCATTTGGTGAATACGAACCGGAAGAGGTAATCAATGTGGATCCATCTATCTCAGATGACTTCCGCCGTGGTGCACGAAACGCTACAATATTGTCGCTCCTCGTAATCTTCTTGTACATCTTTGTGCGATTCCGCAAATGGCAATACGGCGTGGGTGCATTGGTTGCCATGATTCACGACGTTTTGATCGTATTGTCTTTGTTCTCGATTTTCTGGGGTATCCTGCCATTCAGCATGGAAATCAACCAGGCATTCATCGCAGCGATATTGACGGTAATTGGTTATTCGATCAACGATACGGTGGTTGTATTTGACCGTATCCGTGAATACCTCGGTGAGCACGTGAAGAGTGATCCGAAAGTGGTCATTAACAACGCCTTGAACAGTACGTTGAGCCGTACTATTAACACTTCACTTTCAACATTTGTCGTGCTCCTTACTATTTTCATCTTCGGTGGAAATGACATTAAAGGGTTCGCATTTGCCTTGATGGTAGGTGTTGTTGTGGGAACATACTCATCGTTGTTCATTGCAACTCCTTCTGTAATTGACTTGTCAAAGAATTCCGATTCCGGAAATTAATTGCTTCAAGAAATCATACGAAAAGCCGTTCTGTTATTCAGAGCGGCTTTTCTTTTTTACAACAGATAGTCGCTACTCCGGGAACGTTTTCTTTTACCTTTTTGCAGGCATTCGCCAAATGCCGGGAGTGATCCCAACACGACCGAAAAACCCATACCATCCCTTGCAAACGACTTCTTAAGCGGAACATCCCCGGTGCACCGAGTAAATGATTCGTTGAATGAAGGTTGAACCGCACAAAAGTGTAATTTTGCGCCGTGGGAGCCGCTGAAATATTCGTCATTTTCGTCATCTACCTGATGTTCTTCGGAGCGAAGAGCATTCCTAGTCTGGCACGAACGCTAGGCCGGGCTTACCGTCAATTCAAAGACGCTACCCAGGAGATCCAGAGTGAAATCATGGACAGCACGAAAGATGTGAAAAAGGAAATCGATCAGGCTGCCAAGAACATCAAAGACCAAGTCGATCCTACTAAATGAGCATTTACCTTCTACTTTTAGCCGGATTTGCCATCCTCATGGTAGGTGGTGAGTTGTTGGTTCGTGGGGCCGCTGGATTGGCACTCAAGGCCAAAATATCTCCGCTCGTTGTTGGACTTACCGTCGTTTCCATAGGCACATCTGCCCCTGAATTGTTTGCCAGCCTCCAGGCTGTTTGGCAGGGAAGTCCGGAGATTTGTGTAGGGAACGTGATCGGTTCAAACATTGCCAATTTGGGATTGGTATTGGCCATCACGGTACTCATTTTCCCAATTACCGTAGACCGACAGGTACTGCGCCAGGACTGGCCCATGATGCTTATTGCCACCCTTGCCTTTTACATCTTCTCCCTCGACGGTCGACTCAGTTTTCTCGATGGGTTGATTTTCACGGCTACCCTGGCCCTATTTACGATCTACCTCATTGTACGGTCACGCATGCAGGCGGCCGACCGTGAGCATATGGAGGAAACGGAAGAGTTTACCAAAGTTGCCGGACAGGCGTACTGGAAATTGCTGGGATTAATAGGTGTGGGGTGCGTGGGATTGTATTTTGGCTCGGAGTGGTTTCTTGAAGGCGCCATTGGTGTCGCCACCCAATTTGGAGTTTCAGATCATGTGATTGGGGTGACCGTTGTGGCATTTGGAACTTCGGTACCTGAGTTGGCAGCTTCAGGCATTGCGGCATTCCGAAAACAGAGCGACATCTCACTAGGAAACCTTGTAGGTTCCAACATCTTCAATTTACTGGGAGTTTTGGGTGTTACAGCCATGACAGGCTCGTTGCCCATTTCAGATACGGTAATGCATTGGGATTACTTTTGGGTTCTTGGAGTTGCCCTACTCCTCTTCCCGATGATGTTTTTCAAAGGCAAAATCGGACGTATCGACGGGCTGATTCTCCTGGCGAGCTATGTAGCCTATATTACCTTTCTGGTCATTTGATGAAACGCGTTCTTGTGGAACGGGGCGCAAGCCGGCTGATCCTTTGGGAATCTTTTTTAGAGCGGGGTTTGGTCTCCCATTTGGCGAATGCCATAGACTGGAAACAACACCACATCAAACTCTTCGGAAAGGAAGTATCCGAACCGCGCTTGTCGGCCTGGTACGGACCGGAATACACCTACTCGGGAGTCACAAGAAACGCCGCAGAAATACCCCTCATTCTTTTGGAAATCATGGACCGATTGAATGCTGAATTGCAGTTTTCGTTCAACAGCGTTTTGTGCAACTACTACCGAAATGGCAAGGATTCCATGGGCTGGCACTCGGACAATGAACGGGAAATGGACAGGAGCTTGATTGCGTCGATCAGCGCAGAAGAAACCCGCAACTTTGCCGTGCGCGGGACTGCAGGATTCAAGTGTAAAACTGCATTAAACGACGGCGACCTACTGTTGATGGAGCATTTTCAAGAAGGCTTTCAGCACAGCATTCCAAAATCAAAACGACCTCTCGAACCGCGAATTAATTTAACCTTTCGCCGGATTGAAGGCGTTCCCGAATAGAATTATAAATTTGTCGAAATACCTCATCTCATGTCTGTACACGGAAAAACCAGACGCGTAACCACCCGCACGCTCCACGATATGAAATTTCATGGAGAGAAGATCTCGATGCTTACTGCCTATGACTACTCCATGGCTAAGATTATTGATCAGGCCGGGATTGACGTCATTTTGGTAGGCGACAGTGCCTCGAACGTAATGGCCGGGCACGAAACTACCTTGCCCATTACGCTGGATCAGATGATTTATCATGCCAGCAGCGTGGTGCGAGGCGTTCAACGTTGTTTGGTTGTGGTGGACCTCCCCTTTGGAACCTACCAGGGTAATTCAAAGGAGGCGCTTACCTCTGCTATTCGCATTATGAAGGAAAGTGGTGGCCACGCCGTGAAACTAGAGGGAGGAAGAGAGATTATTGAATCGGTAGATCGTATTTTGAGCGCAGGTATCCCTGTGATGGGACACCTCGGACTTACCCCTCAATCGATTTATAAATTTGGAACATATGTGGTGCGTGCACGGGAAGATGAGGAAGCCCAGCGCCTGAGGGAAGATGCCAAACTCCTCGAAGAATCGGGGTGCTTTGCCATTGTACTTGAGAAAATTCCGGCCGATCTTGCCACGGAAGTCGCTGCTTCAGTGAGTATTCCTTGCATCGGAATTGGAGCTGGGGGCGGAGTAGACGGACAAGTACTCGTGGTGCACGACATGATGGGAATAACCCAAGAGTTTTCACCGCGCTTTTTGCGTCGCTACCTCGATATGGGCGATCAAATGCGTGCCGCTGTTGAGCAGTACGTAGCTGATGTGAAGTCGCACGACTTCCCCAACGAAAGCGAACAGTATTAATAGAACCCAACAAGCTGGATCCACCGAGATCCAAAACACAACAAGATCATGGCTTTGAAGAAAGACCATAGCTGGGTAAAGCAACCCAAGGAACCCATTGTGATGACCGATGAGCAGAACATTCGTGTGCTCTATGAAGACAATCACATCGTGGCGGTTAACAAGCGCAACTCCGACATTGTTCAGAGCGATATTTCAGGAGATGCCACCTTGTGTGAAGTGGTCAAAAATTACATCCGCGTCAAGTACAACAAGCCCGGGATGGCCTTTATTGGCACGGTACATCGACTTGACCGACCGGTTTCAGGGGTCATACTTTATGCACGTACAACCAAGGCCCTCAATCGCCTGCACAATATGTTCAAGTTTCGGGAAGTACAAAAGACGTATTGGGCTGTAGTACGAAATCGCCCCCCCAAGATGGAGGATACCATTGTTAACTACCTCAAGAAAAACGAAGCTCAAAACAAGAGTTATTGTTACGACGAACCGGGCGAGGGACGTAAAGAATCAGAACTGAGGTATAAGGTGATTGGACACAGCAACAATTACTACTTCCTGGAAATCTATCCAAAGACCGGCCGGCACCACCAAATACGGTCTACCCTGGCCAGCATTGGTTGTCCGATCAAAGGGGACATTAAGTACTTCGCAAAGAGAACCAACAAGAATGCGTCGATCCATTTGCATGCCCGACAAATAGAATTCGTGCACCCCGTAAAGAAGACCCCTTTGCGCATTACAGCGCCTCCACCGGAAGATGCCTTATGGAACGAATTTGTGAAGATCGCTCACAACTTGAAAGACAACAATCTTGATCAGGACTAAGTGCCGTGCGCTAACTGTCGAGAAATAACAAAATATACCCAACGAAAAAAGGCACCGTGCAGGTGCCTTTTATGATCGTATGAACCCGGTGGGTTCTTAGTGTATACCTTTATTGGCGAGGTAGCGCTCTGCATCGAGAGCAGCCATACAGCCCGTTCCCGCGGCAGTTACAGCCTGGCGATAAACGTGGTCGGCGGCATCGCCGGCAACAAATACCCCTTCAACATTGGTCTTGGCCGTTCCCGGTACATTTTTGATGTAGCCTTGTCCGTCGAGATCAAGCCAGGGCTTAAACACATCGGTATTGGGCTTATGACCAATAGCCACGAAGAATCCGGTGATTTTCAATTCGCGTTCTTCACCGGTGGCAGTGTTTTTCACCTTTGCCCCTTCAACGCCATGCTCACCCAACACTTCAACAGTTTCATGATTGAAGAGAATCTCAATATTCTCCATGTTCATGACGCGCGTTTGCATAGCCTTTGACGCGCGCATTTCATCACGGCGAACGAGCATGTACACTTTGTTGCACAACTTGGCGAGATAGCTGGCCTCTTCCGCTGCCGTATCTCCCGCACCAACGATGGCCACGTCCTGACCCCGGTAGAAAAAGCCGTCGCACACTGCACAAGCCGATACGCCACCTCCTGCGTCACGCAGACGAAGTTCCGATTCGAGCCCCAACCATTTGGCGGATGCCCCTGTAGCTATAATCACAGAATCAGCAGTAATGATATGCTTGCCGTTGTCGATTTCAACTTCGTGTACCGGTCCGGTAAAATCCACGCGTGTCACCCAACCTGTGCGTACATCCGTATCGAAACGCTCAGCCTGCTTTTGCAGATCAATCATCATTTGCGGACCGTTGATCCCTTCAGGATACCCCGGAAAATTATCCACCTCAGTGGTCTCCGTGAGCTGTCCGCCCGGCTGCAAGCCCTGGTACAAAACCGGCTTAAGATCGGCACGTGCTGCATATATCGCCGCAGTGTATCCCGCGGGGCCTGAACCTATGATGAGGCACTTTACATGTTCCTTATTTTCACTCATAATTTTCAATTAACAGGCGGCAAAATTAGAAAAATGCAAGGGTTAATTGTGTCGGAAAAGTTACAGAGTAACCCCCAGATTGCATTCCTTTTTCCACAATCGGTAAGCGGCAGTGTATTATCAGATTCAAGCAGAAGTGGCACAAGGCCAAATGGTATGCTCGTAGGAAGGTATTGGCAGGAAGTTTGATACCTTTGAAGCATGCGCATTTTCCTCATTTTGTTGCTCTTCTTGCAATCGACAACCTACACCCATGATGAGCTCATGGGGAAGATTGATCCTGCTACTCATCCGGATTTTATTGAGATTTCCAAAGAACATGCGTCTCGTGAAGGCATGTTTTTGAGGACGGAAGCCTATGAAGCTTTTTGCGAAATGTACACCGCTGCGTCTGAAGCCGGACATCACCTGCAGATCATTTCTGCAACCCGCAGTTTCGCGCATCAAAAACGCATTTGGGACGGAAAATGGGAACGTACCAAATACATGGGATGGCCCGACGGCGAAAAAGCCGTTGACATTATGCTGTATAGTTCCATGCCCGGCACTTCACGCCATCATTGGGGAACAGACATGGATCTTAACGCACTTGAAAACAGCTATTTTGAAAGTGGAAAAGGATTGGCCTTATACACCTGGCTCCAACAACATGCGGACGAATACGGTTATAGGCAAGTGTACACCTCGAAAGAAAACGGCCGCACAGGCTATGAAGAAGAGAAGTGGCACTGGTCGTACATGCCGCTTGCCACACCGATGCTCGAACAGTACCTGCGCGAAATCACCTATGACGACCTCAATGGATTTCAGGGAGCCGGTACTTCGGAAGAGTTGGAAGTAATCACCAAGTTTGTACGGGGAATTGAGTAAGCTTAATTCTTGAATACCCTCAAAATCTACTTTGTAATATGTTGCCTAATACGGTAACTTTGTAAGGCGGCAACAGACCGTAAACGACAAATTCTGTTTTTCAAAACGAATTTCCTGGCGTTCTATAGAAAGCAACCCCAGAGAGTTCAGACCAAAATTGACTGGACCTTAAAGTTGACTATGGAGTTGGATGTCATTCCTGAGAAGTATTTTAAACATCTTGAAGGCACCAATCTTTATGAAGTCAGAATACGGGTTGGGACCAATATTTATCGGGTGTTTACATTTTTCGACCAGGAAAACTTGGTTATACTCCTCCACGGAATCACCAAGAAAACGCAAAGAACCCCACCTAAGGAAATCGAAAAGGCAAAACGTTTACAAAAGGAATACTACGATGGCAAAAACAAATGAAATCAAGACATTTGAGGAGCATCTCGATCTTCAATATGGCGAAAAAGGAACCGCTGGCAGAGCGGAATTTGAGGAGAGATACGAGGCTTTTAAACTGGGAGTACTTTTACAAGAACTGAGAAAAGAGCAGGGCCTCACCCAACAACAACTCGCCGATAAATGCGGCACCACAAAAAACTATATTTCACGCATTGAGAATGATGCAAGTGATATCCGGCTATCCACCCTCATGCGGATTATTCGTGATGGTTTTGGCGGACGATTAATGCTGGCAGTCGACTTATAGATTTTCATCTCACGACAAAGCTTGCGCTTTAACTATGCTCGAGCCCGTTTAAAACAATTGAAGGAATAGAATAATACCTCCCCCTCATCAATTCATTATGCACGCATAATTTAAGCTGTACTCCCCTACAGACAAGGACTTTCACACACACCCCGCTCTTCACTGAACTACTTTTTGTTGAAAACTGGCAACCGAAGAATAATTAGGATTTCAACAAATTAATTCTATATTGCTCGCTGTTCAACCCGCAAACCTAAGGAACACACGTACCGGAAACCACCTATAGCTGCCTCTTTGAGGTGGCCCTGGAATGCTGCGCTTAAGAGTAATAGAATAAACCTTTATTATATAAATCTATACACTTATCGCAATGAGATTACGCAACACCTTATTGACGCTTCTGGGAGCCTTGCTCATGGGAAGCACAGCCCTGGCGCAACGCGACTGTGGCACTATGGACCACCTCGACTACCAACGGGAGAATGATCCCAAAGTCGATTCCAAAATGGCTAAAGTCGAAACGCACACTTCCAATGTGTTGGCATCCGAACAACGTGCCGTGAATGGAGTCGTTACCATTCCTTGTGTGGTGCACGTGGTGTACAACACCACCGCTGAAAACATTTCCGACGCACAGATCATGTCGCAAATCACTGTTCTCAACGAAGACTTCCGCCGCACTAACAGTGATGCCGATAACACGTGGTCACAAGCTGCCGACACCCAAATCGAATTTTGTCTGGCCACCGTCGACCCCAACGGAAACGCCACAACCGGTATCGTACGTACGTACACCTCGGTGACTGCATTCGGCACCAACGACAATATGAAATTCAGTTCCTCAGGTGGAGCTGACGCGTGGCCTGCCGGTGATTATCTGAACCTGTGGGTGTGCGACATCTCAGGAGGTATTCTGGGATACGCTCAGTTCCCGGGCGGACAAACTTCAACCGACGGTGTCGCTATCGATTATCAGTACTTTGGAACCATTGGTACGGCCACTGCTCCTTTTGACCTCGGACGTACAGCCACTCACGAAGTAGGTCACTGGCTTAATCTGCGTCACATTTGGGGTGATGGAGCTTGTGGAGTGGACGACTTCGTAAGCGACACGCCAACCTCTGATGCAGCAAACTACGGCTGTGCAATCGGACACGTTTCGTGCAGCACCACCGACATGGTACAGAACTATATGGATTATTCGGATGATGCATGTATGAACCTGTACACTTCCGGACAAACTGACCGCATGCGTGCTTTGTTTGAGCCCGGTGGGTTCCGCGCCAGTCTGCTCACTTCCAATGGATGTGGAAACGGCGTTACTCCCACCTGCGACGACGGCATCCAAAACGGAGATGAAACCGGAGTGGACTGTGGAGGCTCCAACTGCGCACCTTGTGTATGCAATGGAACTGAAGTAACCGTAAGTATTACGCTGGACAATTATCCTGAAGAAACCAGCTGGGCCATAAAAAGCGGAAGCACTACCGTGGCCAGCGGTGGCACCTACGGCTCTCAGCCGGATGGGTCAACTGTGAATACCACGATTTGTCTGCCCGACGGTTGTTATGACTTTGTAATCTATGACTCCTACGGCGATGGTATTTGCTGTAGCTATGGGTCAGGATCATATACTGTATCAGGAGGAGGCAACACACTCGCTTCCGGCGGTTCGTTTGGCGCTTCGGAGACAACCAATTTCTGTGTAGGCGGAAGCAGCGGACCTACCTGCAATGACGGCATCCAAAACGGCGATGAGACCGGTGTAGATTGTGGAGGCTCTTGTGCCCCTTGTGCAACGTGTAACGATGGAATCCAAAATGGCAATGAAACCGGCGTAGATTGCGGCGGCGACTGTGCCCCTTGTGCCACATGCAACGACGGAATTCAAAATGGAAATGAAACGGGTGTAGACTGCGGCGGCGATTGCGCAGCCTGTCCGACCTGCAACGATGGCATCCAAAACGGTGATGAGACCGGTGTAGATTGCGGTGGATCTTGTGCTCCATGCGGTGGAGGTGGCGGATGCACCTACGTGGTAGTTGACTACGAAAACTTCAACAGCGGATGGGGCATCTGGAACGACGGTGGATCAGATAGTTACCGCACTACAGCCTACGCCTACAGCGGCAGCAATATTCGTCTGAGAGACAATTCCTCATCTTCGGTAATGACTACCGACAATATGAATCTCAGTGCGTATGACGAAATCACCGTTGATTTCACCTATGTACCGGTAAGTATGGACAACAGCAATGAAGACTTCTGGCTGCAAATTTCTACGAACGGAGGTTCAAGCTATTCTACTGTTGAAGAGTGGAATCTAGGGGATGAATTCAACAACAACACCCGCTATTGGGACAATGTGGTTATTTCAGGACCATTCACCTCCAACACACGTCTGCGTTTCCGCTGTGATGCTTCAGCCAACAACGACTACGTCTACATCGATGAGGTGGAAGTTAGTGGCTGTCTGAACAGCAACCGCGAAATAGCTCCGGAAGCGGAACAGGCGGTAGAACTCACCAATATTGGTCTGGTCAACGTTTATCCGAATCCGGCAAGTGATGTGCTTAATGTAGACTTCGAACTGCTCACCAGCACCGGAGTTCAAATCGTGGTAACCGATTACACCGGCCGCATTGTTCACGAGGCCTTATTGGGTGAACTCAATGGCAAGCAGCAATACAACCTTGACTTATCGGAATTCGCGCAGGGTGTTTACCACTTGCATGTGGTATCCCTGACCGACCGCCAGTCACGCAAATTTGTTATCTATCGCTGAGATTGAAAGCGTTAGGATTACTTCACACCAAAACGCCGGGTCCTGTATCCGGCGTTTTGTTTTTTTGTTCAGGCATTCGCCAAATGGTCAATTGGATCCCTTGGCCACCACTTCATCCGTGGCGCGAATACGAGCAGTCCAACATGCCCTCATCCATTCGTATAAATCCGCATGATCCACACCCCATAGGGCAGTAGTTTTAATTGGCAAATCGTTGAGCACTGAGCATGGGCAGAGCCAAATTGCTCATTCAAAAAAATAAACCCTCTACCCTTGCACAACTTAACAGACTTTAGTTATTTTTGCGCTCCCGTTTCCAAGCGGGCAACATGGTGGTTGTAGCTCAGTTGGTTAGAGCACTGGATTGTGGTTCCAGGGGTCGTGGGTTCAAATCCCATCATCCACCCAAAAACAAAATCAAGGGGCACAGCAATGAGCCCCTTTTTTTATTCATATTCCTACCACAATTAATTTACACCTTCGAGTTTATTGATGCAGTCTCGTAATCTGCAGCCCCGGTTATGGGAAATGCCCAACAAGAAACGCCCTATAATCAATGAAGAAGGACGGCGACGAAATGGGTTTTGGGTCTCATCTCTACATATTAAAATCAAGTCTCTTCAAGCCCTGAAGGGGCGTAACAAATTAGCCCCGTACAGAGTGCGGGGACGACAAATCATTTCAAAATGAAAGAGCCCTGAAGGGGCGAGACCTCTTCTTTACATTTGGCAAATGCCAAGACAAATCAGGTTTTAGCGTTTAACCATCTGTCACCATTGGTTGCGCCCCTTCAGGGCTTATGATTCCTTGGGGAAATGGCTATTTCCCGCGTTTCAAGCGGGCCTAAATTGTTACGCCCCTTCAGGGCTTTGGAAATGGTTTTGCTAACTACCGAACCAGAAACGCTCGATAATCAATGTATAAGAGAAGTAGTTAGAACACCCCCCTTATTTTCGGCCTACTTATTATCGGCACCGGCGCGATTCATCGCGCCGATTCCCAGGACTCCTCCCCAAGAATCAACAGCCCCCCCCATTCTCATTCTGCACTCTCACTTTAAAATTCATCCCCAACAACAGCACAGTCGGGCAAAACCGTTTAATTTGTAGTGTGTCGAAAAATGCACCCAATATCCTTTTCATCGTCAAGTGGTTTCCCCATCCGGGTGACCGGCAATTTGGTGTTTTCACCCTCAAACACGCGCAATGCGTTGCCGAGCGTGTAAACCTGGGTGTACTTCATCTTTGTCCGATGCGTGTGGATCATCCGCGAATCGTGCGTGAAGAAATGGGAAACGTGGTCGTTCACCGTCTGGAGTTTCCGGAATATTGGAATGTGTTTCGCAAGACGTCGCGCCTCCCCGCTTCGATCCGTGAAGCCCTCGACCAAATCACCTCAGAGTTGGGAACTCCCGACTTGGTGCACGTCCACATTTTGGGCATGCCCGTGCTAATTGCGCGCTATCACTTCCCGACTACACCCCTCATGATTAGCGAACACTGGACCGGTTTTGTAAACGGGTATTTTGCGCGTATGCCTATCTGGAAACAGCGCTGGTTTAAAACCTCCACGCGAAAAGCTTTCCTCACTACCGTTCCGTCGGAACACCTGAGGGATGTGATGATCAACGAACTGGGTTTTCCCGGACGATTTGAGACGCTGCCCAACGTAATTGACATTCCGGAACAACTCACCTCTACCCCACCCGAGCGCACTCAAGCTCTGGTTGTAGCCGATCTGCACGACCACAACAAAAACATCAGCGGTTTGCTTCGGGTATGGGCCGATGTGCGCCCCGACGCACGCCTTACCATCATCGGTGATGGTCATGATCGAGAACAACTCGAAGCCTTGTCCCGCGAACTGGAACTTTCTATCCACGAGGTCGAATTTCTGGGTAGAGTCGACAACCGTGAGGTGTTCACCCATTTGGCGAATGCCTCTTTCCTGATCGTCAACTCGAGATTTGAAACATTCTCTATGATCACCACCGAAGCCCTGGGACTGGGATTACCTGTACTCGCCACGCGGTGCGGCGGACCGGAACAATTTGTCGATACCGAAAATGGGATCCTTATTCCCCCCGACGATCCCGCACAACTTCGAGAAGCATTATTACGCATGCTTGAAACGCACCGCAATTACGACCGGCCGGCTATTTCACGCTCATTTAGAACACGTTACAGCAGCAAAGCTGTGGGCGACCGCATAATGGACCTGTACAACGAAGCGCTCGGAAAGACATGATCAAATCCATCGCATCGACCGTTTTGACGCGCATTGCCGTCATGGCGCTCACCTTTGTGGTGGTGGTCTTGAATACCAATTATATCGGCGCCACCGGACAAGGAACCGTGGCGCTTATCAGCTTGGGAATACTCCTGCAGGTGGCGATCAATAACTTTGTGGGAGGCACCGCCGTAGTGTACCTCGCCACGCGCGTAAGTCCCGGACAACTCATGCCTCCGGCCCTCATTTGGACGCTCTTGAGTGCTGTACTTTTTTATTTTTTATTGCCTGCCCTGGACGTCGTTCCTACCGAATATGTCTATGATGTCGTGTGGCTAGGGGTGATCCAGTCTCTATTTACGTTTCAGCAACAATTGCTGCTGGGTAAACGGCGCATCCACGGATACAATATCAGTCTGATGACCCAAATGGCTTCCCTGCTCATTGCTGTGGCCTACGGGTACATCGCCCTCGGGAACCGCGATGCTTCGGCTTATGTCGACGGGCTCTATGTGTCTTTTTGGGTAACGCTTCTCGTGTCGATCTTTATCAACCGTCGCGACATACAGGCGTTCAGCTTCAGCGACTTCTTTGCCGTGCTGGGGCGCTTGTTGCGACATGGATTTTTCGGTCAGACCAGCAATGTCATTCAGTTGCTGATCAACAGGATGTTGTACGTGATTTTGGATCAATTTACCGGACGGGCACAGGTGGGATTGTTCTCTGTAGGCATGCAGGTGAATGAAGCTGCACTGGCGCCTTCAAAGAGCATGGCCACGGTGCAGTTTTCGGAGATCAGTGCGAGCCGGAAACGCGAACAAAGCCTGCACATTACGCTCAATATGCTCAAGGTGAGTTGCTACATTACCGCGCTGGCGTTGCTGGTGCTGTGCGTTATTCCCAATGGCGTATTTCAATGGGTCTTTGGCGATGAAATTGACGGATTGAACGGCGTCATTTTGCGACTGGCGCCGGGTATGTTTGCCTTGTCTGTTTCCGGCATCCTGGCGCACCACTTCTCGGGTACGGGTCGGTTTTACGTCAATACATTGGGCTCCGTGCTTGCCCTGGTCGTGGTGCTCACCGGTGGCTATTTGTATATCCCCGAAGGAGGCATCACCGCGGCAGCCTGGGCACTGAGTGCTGCATTTTCACTGCAGGCCCTGTTTTTATTGATCATGTTTATGGTTATGGACAAGCCAAATGCTAAAGACCTGAATTTCAAAGTTGATTTGTCTGTCTTCCGACAGCACAGCGATCAGTAAAGATCAAACAAGCTTTTCACGCCCGGATAGCGCTCCACGTTGAAACCTTCGCCATAAAGGAAGCCCGCAGGGCGACCCATTTGGAGGGCTCTCCCTTTGAGCAGATCAAAAAACTCCTCACCGCTGATGGGGGTGTTGGGCTCGTTGGAATTGGGATCGAAGAATTGCGATGAGTAGGCCTTGATCGAATCCATTTTCACTTCCAGAAAGTCGGAAATATCGACAACCACATCCGGTTGGAGGTAGTAGTCCTGAATAAAATGGTAAACCGCCCGGGGTCGCCAATGCTCCTGCTGATCGCCATTCCAGGCCGTTTCAATTTTGCGCAATCCGCTGAGAAAGCACGCCTCTTTTACGAGCGACGATCCTTTGCCGTGATCGGGGTGCCTGTCGGTGACGGAGTTGCACAGAACGATTTCCGGACGAAACCGACGAATCTCGGCGATTACGGCGCGGATACTCTCCGGACAAGCCTGGAAGAAACCGTCGGCCAGACCCAGATTTTCACGAACGGCCAACCCTAGTATTTTGGCGGATGCCTCACTTTCCTCATCTCGGAGATCGGCGCTTCCTCGGGTTCCCAGTTCGCCACGGGTGAGATCCACGATTCCTACTTTCTTGCCTTGCGCCACCAAAGAAGCCACGGTTCCTCCGGCAGATATCTCTACATCATCAGGGTGTGCCCCGAAAGCCAATACATCTAATTTCATTCGATCACGATTCTATCCATTCAACAACTTCCGGATCAATGGGCAACGTTTGCGGATGGACATCGCGCACCAACCGACCCTGTTCGTCGATTAAAAACTTATGAAAATTCCACTCCACGGTATAATCTGCCACTCCATTCTGAGCCTTCTGCGTGAGCCAGGCATACAAGGGATGCTGATCATCACCTTTTACCGATAATTTCTGCATCATGGGAAAGGACACTCCATAATTCCTGCTGCAAAACTGTCCAATCTCCTCATTCGTACCGGGTTCCTGCGCCCCGAAGTTATTGGCCGGACACCCAATAATCTCAAATCGATCACCTCCGTGCGAGGTGTACAATTCCTGCAATTGTTCGTACTGCGGGGTAAGTCCGCACTCCGAAGCAGTGTTCACAATCATGACCTTCTTTCCGCGAAGGGCTTCGAAGTCGAAAGGCCTCCCGTCCAAACGGGTAAGGGTAAAATGATAGAGATTGGGTTGACTCATCGTGGGTTGTTTGTGTGGTTTTACAGTGACACTTCCCGTTCAGGAAATGCACTGTGCGAATATAACTGAATTAACCTTGGGTATATTTTGGAGCTTGGAGATGTCCGGGGAGGCGGTTATTCTTTGAGGATGGTTTTAATTGAAGAGCGAAGAGAGAGACGCGATACTCGCGTCTATCCCGGACGGCGCTTATTCTTTCGGGCCTTTTCCCGCGTGAATTTTAGGGGCGGCCGATTCGATACGGGAATAACGGGTTTTGGCCTGCTTGGCCTGGGAGATAAACAGGAGCCAGGCCCTTTGTCGGCCGGGGGTGAGGTTGTGAAAGGCCTGTTCGAGCGATTGGTCGGTAGCAAATACTTCCTTCAGCTCATCGGGGAAGGGAAATTCGGAGGTTTTCTTGAGGGGCACTTCTTTGCCTTCACGTTCCAACTGGATGGCTTCTAAAATATAGGTCCGAATAATCTCTTCTTGCTCCTGAATCTCACCTACGCCGGTAAAGCGAAGCTGGCGAGCAGCTTGTACGTTTTCGGTTTGCTGGATGAGCAATTGGTGATCGTCTTTCAGGAGGGCGCCTTTGTGAAATAGCAGGGCACAGTATTCCTTAAATCCATGGATGAGAACTACATTCTTACCTTCCAGGGTATAACACGGGTGCATCCACTTGTAATCCTCTTCCAGTCCGGAGTTCAGACACATGGCGCGGAGCAAGGTCATTTCTTCCTTCCATTTCCGTGTACGGTCAAGAAATTGGTCAACTTTTGGATTCATCGCGATGATTTCAGTAGGCGGGGAAGGTACGAATTTACGAATGCTACAGGCGTGGCTGACGATGGTTGGGTGGTTACCCATTTGGCGAATGCCGTACTATGCAAACCCATAGGAACCGGGAAAATGTAATACGACCGGCCTTCACCTATTCAAACCGCGTAAAAAAGGGCCGAATTCTTATGAACCGACCCTTTCCAAAAAATCTTTTTGCAATCCTACCTCACACGGATTTTTCGTCCGGCGTAAATGGTGCTGTTTCGCGACATACCATTGAGGCGACACAAAGCTGAAACCGAGGTTCCATGCTTGCGGGCGATAGTTGAAAGCGAATCGCCGCTGCGGATGGTATAGTACTTTTTCGAACGGGCCTGCTTGAGGTATTCAAAGTTCTCGGCGGTCAATTCAAGCACATCGGTCTTGAGGACGCCCAGCTCCCAATCTATAATCGAATTCGGATCAATAGGCTCGCCTTTGAAACGCACCTCAAAGTGCAAATGGCTTCCGGTTGATCGTCCGGTATTGCCGCCCAGCCCAATTACATCGCCGGCTTCCACGTGGTCTCCGGGCTTGCATTTACGGGCCGACAAGTGTGCATATAGCGTTTCCAGTCCGTTGTTATGGCGCACTACTACTACGTTTCCATAGGTCCTGCTGTACTGAGCAATACGAACCACACCTTCAAAAGCAACCTTAACAGGATCGCCTTTGTATAGCTTGATGTCGATACCGTAGTGATGGCGTGAACCGCGCTCTCCAAACTGAGAAGTAATATCTCCCCGGAACGGATGCTGGAAATCGCACGCATCATGGCGCAGCACCATATTGACTGTGTCGGTCATTTTGGTACCATCGAAATCGTAGGCATGTATATTTTGGGTATCCCACTTGCAATAAACGTCGAATGCCGGGATGAAAGCCAATGAGTCATTGACGTCCATAACCGATTCACCGACTGCCTCCACGGGATAGGTCTCGTCGAGGTTCTCTTCGTATCCACCACCGGTAGATTCCTGGCCCATCAGCGGGAGTGAAAAGGCCATTCCTAAGTATAAAATTCCTTGCTTCAACATGGTTTCAATGCGGGCAAATATATTCCTTCAAGCTTCCTTATACCGTGACTGAAGTCAAAAAGTTTTCACATCGCGGTGTTATTGGACACATTTGGGCCCCTTATCACTGCTGAAAACCGGCCAATTTGATTCGGCTTAAGAGGACAGCGCTCCGAAGTGTTGATTCTTCGGAAACATTAGTAAAAACAGGTTAATTGGGGTAGAAGATCGCACTTGCAGGTTTGAAATTCTGAAGGTATAACTGTATGCTTCTCAAAATGTTGCCCACACGGGTGAACTTTTTTCTTCACAGCCTGTTTTTGATGGCATGAAGCCAAATGCAATAGTGATAGGTTCGGGCTTTTCCGGACTGTCGGCAGCCACCCACCTGGCCAGCCAGGGCGTGAAGGTCACCGTGGTAGAGCGCAACGACCAACCGGGGGGCCGCGCCCGAATCTGGAAGCAAGATGGCTTCACCTTCGACATGGGCCCCAGTTGGTACTGGATGCCCGATGTTTTTGATCGCTACTTTGAAGCGTTTGGCAAGTCTACATCAGACTACTATGAACTCAAACGCCTCGACCCGTCGTATCGGGTATTTACGGCCGATGACGTGCTGGATATTCCGGCGAGTTACGACGAACTGAAAGCCCTGTTCGAGGCCCGGGAACCCGGAGCTGCCCGCCAGCTCGATAAATTTCTCGATGAAGCACGCACCAAATACGACATCGGCATGCGCGACCTGGTGGAAAAGCCCGGTCACAGTCTTTTTGAATTCACCGATTTACGTACGATCTCCTCAGCATTCAAACTGCAAATTTTCAAGTCGTTTCGCAAACATGTGTATGCGCACTTCAAAGACGAGGTGATTCGATCGATTATGGAGTTTCCGGTACTGTTTCTGGGAGCTACTCCGCAAAAAACGCCGGCGTTGTACAGTTTGATGAACTACGCTGATATCCAACTGGGAACGTGGTATCCCATGGGAGGCATGCACCGCGTAGTTCATGCCATGCACGACCTGGCACGCGAGCAAGGTGTTGAATTTCAGTTCAATACCGAGGTGAAGTCCATTGCTACCCGCAAGCGGCTCACTTGGGGAATTCAAACCCACAGCGGCTCGCTGGAGTCGGATATGATCATTGGCGCTGCCGATTACCACCACCTGGAAACCCTGCTCGATAATCCCGAACTCAAGAACTACACGGAGTCCTATTGGGACAAACGCACCATGGCGCCATCGAGTCTGCTGTTTTACCTTGGGGTGAATCGCAAAATCGACGGACTCGAACACCACAACCTGTTTTTCGATGCGCCATTCGATCCACACGCGGACGCCATATACCAATCGCCCCGCTGGCCCGATCACCCGCTTTTCTATGTATGCGCCCCGTCTAAAACCGACGATAGCGTAGCCCCCGAAGGCATGGAGAACCTGTTTGTCCTTATTCCCCTCGCGCCCGGACTGGCCGACAGCCAGGAAATGCGCCAGGAGTATTTCAACAGGGTTATGGCCCGACTGGAGGAGCGAATCGGCACACCTATTCGACCACACATTACGGTATACCGCGATTTCGCCATGAACGACTTCGTGAATGACTACCACGCTTATAAAGGCAATGCCTATGGATTGGCCAATACCTTGCGACAGACCGCTTTTTTGAAGCCTGCGCTGCGCAATAAGAAGTTGGACAATTTGTGGTATGCCGGACAATTGACCACACCCGGGCCCGGCGTCCCCCCTGCCCTGATATCAGGCAAGGTGGCGGCACAGGAAGCCCTTAAAACGTTACGATATGGGAACTACAATTAACCGCGCGCTGTACGATCAGGTCTGTTTGCTGAATAGCAAAAAAATGACCCGACTCTACAGCACTTCCTTCTCGTTGGGAGCGGCCTCACTCGCATCCCGTCACCGAAACGGTATTTATGCCGTTTATGGATTTGTGCGACTCGCCGATGAGATTGTGGACACCTTCCACGATCAGCCGCAATCCGAGTTGCTCAGTGCATTTGAATCCGACACCTGGACCGCCATCGAGCAGCGTTTCAGTCTGAATCCCGTGTTGCACGCCTTTCAGATGGTGTACCACGAGTTTCAGTTCACCCCCGATTTGGTGGATACCTTCCTCCGCTCCATGGAAATGGACCTCACCGACAAGTTTCACGACCGCGAAAGCTACGAGCAGTACATCGTAGGCTCAGCGGAAGTGGTGGGACTGATGTGTCTGCGCATTTTTATCCAGGGAAAGGACGAGCAGTACGAACAACTGAAGCCCTTTGCCATGAAGCTCGGCGCGGCATTTCAGAAGATCAATTTCCTGCGCGACATGAAAGACGACTACGAAAAGCTGGGACGCACCTATTTCCCCTCGGCCGATTTGTCGCGCTTTGACCAGGACACCAAGGATTTCATCGAGCAGGAGATTGAGGAGGATTTCCGCATAGCGTATGAAGGCATCAAGCAACTGCCCCGCGATTCGCGCTTCGGTGTGTATGTGGCGTATGTGTACTACTACCGGTTGTTTCAGAAGATCAAGTCCACTCCGGCGCCCCATTTGTTGCAGTCGCGCATCCGAATTCCCAATCAGAAAAAGTATTCTTTGTTCCTTACTTCCTATTTTCGACACAGTTTCAACCTCCTATGACCACGGAAGATCACGTCATATTGGTCGATCACGAAGACCGCGAAATTGGCACCATGGGCAAAACCGAAGCGCACCTCAGCGGTAGGCTGCACCGTGCGTTTTCGATTTTTTTGTTCAACGCCAAGGGCGAGATGCTCATTCACCAGCGCCAGTCCGACAAGTACCACTCCGGCGGATTGTGGACCAATGCCTGCTGCTCGCATCCCCGTCCGGGTGAAACCACCCTCGACGCAGCCCACCGCAGACTCCTTGAGGAAATGGGCATGAAAGCCCCGTTGAAGGAAGTATTCGCCTTCACCTACCGCGCCGAACTGGACAACGAACTTACGGAGCACGAATTTGATCATGTCTTTGTGGGATTCACCAATGAAGATCCCCGTCCCAACCCCGAAGAAGTACAGGACTGGAAGTATGTTTCCACCCCTGATTTACTGCGCGACATCGAAGAGCAACCCCAACGATATACGGCCTGGTTTCGCCTCAGCGCGGAGAAGGTCATTGACCATTTAAAGCATGTAGCCTCATGATTTCCCTTTTGTTGTTTTTAGGAGCCTTTGTCGTAATGGAGGGCGTAGCCTGGTTCACCCACAAGTACATTATGCACGGATTTCTGTGGCAGCTCCACCGCGATCATCACCGCCCCGAGCCCGGCTTTTTCGAGAAAAACGATGCCTTCTTTCTGATTTTCGCACTGCCCAGCATGTTTTTAATCATGTGGGGCACCTGGTTTGGCGGCACGTGGCACCTTTTCGCCGGACTCGGCATATTGGCCTATGGTATTTGTTACTTTTTGGTGCATGACGTGCTCATTCACCAGCGGTTCAAGTGGTTTCGCAATACCAACAACACGTATTTACTGGCGTTGCGCCGGGCCCACAAGATCCACCACAAGCATTTGGGCAAGGAAGAAGGCGAGTGTTTCGGCATGTTGCTCGTACCCCGCAAGTACTTCACCTTCGCCAAAAAGCAGGAGCAGGCTTAATGGATGCCTGGTCCTATTTACTCATTAATGCGGGGAGCATCGCTGTTCCTCTGCTCGTAAGCGCCCATCCCAAGCTACGTTTCTACCGCGAGTGGCGCCGCATTTTACGCGGATTGGCTGCCATGTGTATCCTTTTCCTCCCCTGGGACATTTGGTTCACCCATCTCGGCGTGTGGGGCTTTAACGAAAACTACCTCCTCGGCACGCATGTGTTTGGTCTGCCCGTTGAGGAGTGGCTCTTTTTTATATGCATACCCTTTGCCTGTCTGCTCATTATGCACTGCTTCGACGTCATGGC
>JAGQVX010000189.1 GCA_020437755.1 Flavobacteriales bacterium | reverse complement strand
ACTGAAGTATACTTCCCATTCGAAGAATCTGTTGAATTGTTTGCCGGACAAACATACTTTGTTGCGATCATGGAAGAATTCGGATCGGATGAAGAGATCACTGTTTTGGCCAATGGTAACTCGGATACAGACAACTCTACGTTGATTTATGAGCGTGCAGGTTCAGGTGCTTTTGTTTGGTTTACCTCACAAACTCCAACTCCGGCGGTTCGTATGATTACTTCTGAGCGCGTAGGTTTGGATGAGATTGCTGATATGAACGGTATCACTCTTCACCAAAACGTACCTAACCCAACCAACGGTAACACCATGATTTCATACGAATTGGAGCAACCAATGAAGGTTCGCTTCGAGGTTGTTGATATTCAAGGTCGTGTTGTTGAGTCTATGGATCTTGGCAACAAGCCTGCAGGAGAGCACAAAATTGAGTTCTCTTCTAGCAACATGGCTAACGGTATGTATACCTATACCCTTATTGCTAACGATGTTCGCATCAGCAAGCGTATGATGGTAAGCGGCAACTAATTTCCGGTTTGCCTCAAAATATCTGAAAAAGGCTCCCTCAAACGGGAGCCTTTTTCTTTGCTCCATATTTTGCAGTAAACGCCCAAGTTGGAATTATGCCGGTACTGTATAGGTAGGTACATCAGGAACCAGTGACAAGTAACAAAGGCTTCTCCCAACAATTCCCAAAGCCATGAAAATCGTTACAAAATTCAACGGAAATGGGTATATTGCTTAGCCTAATTTACTCAATCACAACCCCTTATCAACATGGACATGTAGGAAAAAACCTACATGATTATCAGACAAATCGTACAACCTGATTACTCCAAGTTTCTTACTTTGCGCCGATAACCCTATCAAAATAAACCTACTATGCGGAAAATATTCGTAATCGCCACCATCGTTTATTTCGCACTTCCAACACTTGCTCAGCAAAGCTGGCAAGATGCTGAACCGGCACCCGGGTACTACTTAAGAGATCGAAAGCCCGAGGAGCTGATGCGAATCAATGAAATTTGGAAAGAGGACTTTGAAAACGGAATTCCCGACACTTGGGAAAATACCGAAATGAACGGTATTGCCCATTGGGAGTACCGCGGTCCGAACACAACTCCCGACTATTACATAGGCTCGAGAGGATCTTGTATTCCTGAGGGACAGAATGGGAGTGCTCCCATTCAATCAAACACCTGGGACAACGGGTTCATTATTTTCGACTCCAATTATTGGGATGACAACATTGGACCCTGTGTAACCGGATTCGGAACCGGCCCTTCTCCGGCGCCTCACGCGGCTACCCTCGTAACCGAGTCCATTGACCTTACCAACTACGCCGCTGCGCAATTCATGTTCACGCAGTACTTTAAAGAGTGGACCAATAACTCAACTGCAAGTGTCCAGATGAGCGTGGATGGAGGAACGTGGGAAGACGTTTACAGCGTTGATATCACCTCTGGAAATTCTACCGAACCGGATGATGTTGTCATAATCGACGTATCGGAAGCTGCGGGAGGTCATGGGGACGTCCGATTCCAATTTGTGTTCGAAGGTTCATACTATTATTGGATGATTGATGACGTGACCGTATTTGAGCCCGATCAAAATAACCTGGTTTTCACCAGCACGGGATACGGAGATTTCGACATCTTCGATGAGTCCAATGAAACCGGATTTGAATACATGGAGTACAGCATGTATCCCGATGGAATGGCACCTTACCTGTATCTCAACGCGCAAGCCCTCAATGTAGGTTCAGATACTCAAACCAACGTGATTCTGGATGTTAGCGTGACTAATATTCAAACCCAGGAGGTGCTCTACAACTATAGCTCAAGTGCCCAAGAGGTATATCCTCAGGAAAATCAAGGATTTGCCATTACCGGCTACCAAATGCCCAACACTATTGGTGATTACCGTATTGACTATGCCGTAACACAAGCTGAAGATGATAGCGAACCGGAAAACAACGTCGACGAAAAGTTCTTTAGCATTTCTGACATCGTGTACGCAAAGGACGACCGTGAAACAGAGGCTATTTATGTACCTTCAGCACTTTACGACAATACACAGTATGAGGTAGGTAATATGTTCCTCATCACTGGAAATGACATGGAGGCTCATTCCATTTCTGTTGGTGTTGGATTGGGATCGCAAAATGGCGCAGAGGTATATGGTGCCATCTACTCTTTGGAGATTGAGAACTTTTCTGCCACCGAACTCATCGCTCAAACTGAATCTCAGGCAGTTTATTGGGAGGCACTCAATGGATTGGGCGATGAAAACATGATGGTGTTGAACTTTACCGAGCCCATTCAGCTCGACAAGGACAGCGCCTACCTGGTAGTAGCAGGATGTGAAACCGGAGGTGATGACGTGATCTTTGCCATGAGTGGAAGCAGCGAACCCTATAGTTCCTGGGCGCATTTCTTCCCCAATAATTATGGCTACTTGTTCGAAACCCCCATGGTACGCCTCAATTTCGGGGAAGTTGTGGGAGTAAAGGAAGAAGAAGCCTACTTCCCGGAAGTACATCAGAATTTCCCGAATCCATTTGGCGAACAGACTGCATTCCAGTATTCGATACGTGAAGCAAGTAGAGTTTCAATGCAGATTCATGATATTACCGGCAGACTGATTCAAGAAGATCAGCTTGGGGTGAAACCGGCCGGTAAACACACGGCTTTCATTTCAGCTAGTGGCATGAGTCCGGGATTATATACCTACACGCTAATTGCAGGAGAATACCGCAAAACCATGAATATGGTTGTTGAATGATTTTAACCTGACTATTCCGGCAAAGGTCATCCCGCGGGGTGGCCTTTGTTATTTCTGGTCCTGAGGCTGGACCTCAGCGGTGTATCGCAGCAAGAGTTCCTCAAGTCGCTCGAGCTGGAAAGGCTTGCTCAAAAAGTCAACCATTCCTGAGTCCAGGCACTTACGCCGGTCCTCTTCTGTGGCGTTGGCCGTCAGGGCTAAAATAGGAGGTGCATCCGCTACTTCCTGCTGGATGATTCGCGTGGCTTCAAGGCCATCCATCTCAGGCATTTGAATATCCATAAACACCATGGCATAGTCTTGTTTCAGGCAAAATTCCACGGCCAGCTTTCCATTCTCAACAATGTCAAATTCGTACCCCATTTTCTCCAGTAATGCCCCAATGAGTTTCTGATTGATCACATTATCTTCGGCTACCAGGATTCGGTGGGCGGTTCGTCTTTTTCTGGTGAAAACTCTGGCATTCGCCAAATGTATGAGCGAGTCCTTCAGTTGATCGGGAGTGCATGACGATTTGATCATTTGCACGCATGTGCCCGTGTCAAAAGACTCCAACCACTGAGTGGCATCCTCATGCTGCACGAGCAACCACTGATAGGCGGTTTTATCTGTCACTTTTCCACTTGCTACAAAGTCGTCGTAACCTGCGCGATCGCATAAAATAGTCGTTGAATGGGGAATGAGTACCTCTTCCGCATCTTCCAGGGCAACACCCCATTTGGCGAATGCCTTATTAAAACGATGCAAGAGAAACTCATCAGCAATGCAGGAAACAAATGCTCTGGTTTTAGCCAATTCAATCAATCCTTTTACCGGATCCGATTTCCCTCGATCCAGGGGTAATTCGAAATGAAACTCCGAGCCTTCACCCATGACGCTTTGAACTCCGATCTTTCCCCCCATTATATCGACCAAACGCGCGCAAATAGCGAGACCCAAGCCGGTACCTCCGAATTTTCGAGAGGTAGAGCCATCTTGCTGTGAAAACGACTCAAATATTTTCTCCACACATTCCGGATCAATGCCGATACCCGTATCCTTGATCGAAATCTTGATCCATACTTTTTGATCACTCAGACTGATGCATCGTGATTTCACCTCAATATGCCCTTCCTGTGTGAACTTAAGAGCGTTGCTTACCAAATTCATAACAATCTGACCTACTCGGGCTGAATCACCAACGACAGAATCGGGAATATTGGTATCGAAATCATAGCGTAAACGAACGCCTTTTTCCGCCGCGGTGGCCATGAATACTTCCACACTATTTTGAATAGCTTGCGACAAGGAGAACTCGCTATGATCTATTTCCATTTTGCCCGCTTCGATCTTCGAAAAGTCGAGCACATCATTGATGATCGCCAGCAAGTTATTGCCCGATGTCATGAGTAAGTCTACATATTCACTTTGTTCGGCATTGAGACGCGTAGTATTGAGCAACTGGGTCATACCGAGCACTCCATTCAAAGGCGTTCGGATTTCGTGACTCATAATGGCCAGGAATTCACTTTTGGCGGCTGCCGCCTGCTCAGCATCCATCTTGGCCGTTTTCAACGAATCTTCGTACTGCTTTCGACGCGTAATGTCGCGCAGGAAAACCGAGAACATTTTTCCATTGGCCGTTTGAAAAGGCGCAATGCTGCATTCTGCCTGAAAATGTTCACCACTCCTTCTCATGGCCGTAATTTCAATGGTACGGCTGATGAAACCCGAGTCACCCGTTTCAAGGTAGCGGTTGAACCAATTGATATGGATAGACCGCTCGTCGGGAGGAATAATTTTTTGACTCACATACTCGCCCAGGACTTCGTTTTCAGCCCATCCCAGCAGCTTTTCTGCATTGTTGTTCCACGACATGATGCGCCCTCCTGAATCCATGGACATCACCGCATCCATTGAACTGTTGATCAGTGCATTGAGCATTTCCTGACTGGCGCGAAGCTCGCGGGTCATTTTCACCCTTTTTGCCATTTCACGGGATAGTTCGTTGTTGACCAACTGCAGCTTTTTAACCTTGTCGAACAACACTTTTTGGGCCTGAGTACAACTCAATCCGCTGATTTGAGCATCGCCAAGTATGAACTCGGGAAGTAAATCGATAACAACCGGAAAGGTATCCAGGTAGGAATACATATCGGCCATGTGTTGGTAGGCGGTATCAAATATTTTTCGCGCCGGACGGATGCCCATCTTCTT
>JAGQVX010000188.1 GCA_020437755.1 Flavobacteriales bacterium | reverse complement strand
ATAAGGTGTTATGTCCACATTTCCACCCACAGTGTTGAATCCATCCGGACAACTGGCATCCTGCTCATTGAAGTTCAGGACGAAATCGAAGTTTTGGAACAATTCAAATGTACCCGAGGAAATAGGATAATCCGAGTACTGCATTGTACCACATGTCCATGAGAATGGGGTGACTATATCAAGCGGCGTTACCAGATTAATATAGTTGTTTGGATCTGGTATGACAATTTCAATGCATAATTCAATAGACTCTCCTGGAGCCAATTCTAGCTGCGACTCTGTAATAGCATCTGCCGGATAAAGGAACATAAAACCAGCGATAGGTTGCTCGTTAAAACTACATCCTATGCAATCAGTAGACGTTACAATCGGTGAATCATAGAAGTAGGGCGACAGCTGAATGGCATCGATTGATACCACCTGATCCCCATCATTGGTGTACGTAACACAAGCTACCGGATTGCAATTCTCGTAGGTGATCACCATTGAACTGGTCAACGACGGATTTGGAACTTCCCACAAGGCTGAATCAGGTTGTGAGGTAAGTGTATCACCACAAGGTGTGAGGTAGTCGAAGCTCAACACCAAATCAGCACTAGTCATTCCAAATGCATTCTCCCAAAGTAGAGGATCAATCAAGTCAAAGTCAAAGCAGAAATCAAAGCTCGTTGGATCTGAAACAATGTAATCCTGATTGAAATTCAACGTCACTTCTCCCGGTACCGAATAATCGGCAGCATCCAGACAAATATCACAACTTGAGCTCACCAATACCGGATCCAACCAAACTGTAGGATACGAAATCGTTACTGATTCCATATTGCCTGATTGTCCGGTGATTGAACCACACAACTGAGGTATGCATGGGTTGGTTTCATCCAGAGTCAGCACGCCTCCGAGCAAGTACGTAGCAGTGGTGTCACAACATGAGGTGGAGTCAATAACCACATCATAGCTCATGACACAACCCGTTTCCAGATCAGTTAATCCCAGGGTATAGGAACCTGCGGGCATATTCGTTGGATTGCTATTGAATGGATCAGCAGTAAACCCACCTGGATAACCGGTCCATGCGTAATCAAAACTCAGTGGGTCATAAGGTGTTATGTCCACACTTCCACCCACAGGGTTGAATCCATCCGGACAGCTGGCATCCTGCTCATTGAAGTTCAAGGTGAAATCGAAGTTTTGGTATAAGTTAATTGTTCCGTTGGCCTCTGCCGGTGTTAAATAATTCACTCCACATGCCCAACTGTACGAAGTCGTTACACCAAGTGGGTTACTTACGCCTATGAAATCATCCGGATTGGATACTGGAATTTCTATGCATAACTCCATGGTTTCTCCCGGTGCAATGACCAATTGATCGTAAGTGGCCTGATCAGCAGCCCATAAAACAACAGCATTAAGCGTACCTCCGATATCAAATGTGCATCCAACACAATCCGGAGAGGTAACAACAGGTGTATCATAGTAGTATGGAAACAATTGGATCTGTTCCAAATTGACCGCTTGATCACCTTCATTCAAATAGGTAATACAAGCCGTTGGACTACATGACTCATAGGTGATCTCCATCGTGCTTGTCAAAGACGGATTTGGAGTTGTCCAAATCACATCCTCTGCCAATCCAGCTAATGTGTCACCACATGGAGAAATATATTCAAAACTCATGCCCAGGTCAGCACTTGGTTCTCCCCAGAGTATTTCCCAGATCAACGGTTCAATCAAGTCAAAGTCAAAGCAGAAATCAAAGCTTGTTGGACCTGAAACAATGTAATCCTGATTGAAGTTCAACGTTACTTCGCCCGGTACTGAATAATCGGCTGCATCCAGACAAATATCACAACTTGAACTCACCAACACTGGGTCCAACCAAACTGTAGGATACGAAATCGTCACTGATTCCATATTACCCGATTGTCCGGTGATTGAACCACACAACTGAGGTATGCATGGGTTAGTTTCATCAAGGGTCAGTGAGCCGTTCAATTCAACCACTCCTCCCATTTGGAATGATGTGGTTCCATTATCCACCGACATTACATTGCCACATATCGTTTCTGCATTGACGGTGATGGTGCATGTTCCTTGTTCAAACAAGCTCATATCCCAATCGACGAATTGGAAACACACTAACAATGAGTCCTGCGCCTGCAGCACCGGACTAATAGAATCGGTGAGTGAAGTAAACGTCAACAAAGCGGTCGTCGTTGTACCATCTGAAGTGTAGGTTATGGATGTGCCATCCACCATTCCATTGGAAATGACCAAATCTGTGGTATTTAGAGCAGGCCAGCTATTTGGATACGTAATCGCAATAGATATGATTTCGGCATCCATTACATTTTGATCGGTAGAATCGCCATTGATCAACTCGACACACATTGATTGATCACAACCAGCGTTCATGGAAATATTGGCTTCCAGGAATTCATTTCCCCACACAGCAGACATATATCCCACGAATCCATCATAACCGGTATGATAGCGCTGCTCAGGATATGCCTCTCCATCCAGTATTCCTTCCAAGACTCCTACCAACGAATTCGATAGTTCACCCAAAGGGATTATAACTCCGTCAGAATCTGCCACTTGTTGATCATCTGTACAGTCCACACTTGGGACACCCGCAGCTCCGCAATCAGGACAATTTGGATCATAGGAAACACAGGTTTGACAGCGCGTGAATTGAGGTACTTCATCTCCAAGATTTTCGTACCAGGCACAGGCCTGACCGTAGTAAAACTCGAAGTCAATGCCTTGGCTTGGATCTTCCATAGAATCGCCATTTTGATCAAGGCAATCATCCAATTGGTAATCCCACTCGAGATGATAGGTTAACGCATAATTGGCGCCGGAAGCAGAGAACATTCGATTTCGTTCATAGACAAAGTTCAAATAGGGGTCTTTACCGTTATTTACGTGTCGGTAATAATCGTCATGAAAGAAGTATGTTGTAGCACCATCTATTGATTCTGAATCTCTAACGTAAAAGGTTTCAGTGTAAGTCGGGGTTCCATTAAAGTATTCGACTTCCTTTACCAGCCTCACATCATTGAAGCTCAACCCTTCGATGTCTTCGATGGTCACAAAGAAACTCATAGTGGCCGTGTTGCTTCCCGGATTCGTAAAGTCGAAATACTGAATGGTTCCACTTTCAAAGGTCCCGATCTGAGAGACAAGATCATTATCTACAGTCAAACCAGAAGCAAATCCCACCCGACTATTGTTCAGATCCGTATTCACTACAACATCTTCTATCGGAGCAATTTCTTCAAGACTAACATCCGTACAAATCCCTTGAATCGCTAGGGCATTCAAATAATCTTCAATGTGGTCATCCAAATAGTAATCGAGATCCACTTCTACGGTCAAAGCTTCGCATTGCATAATTTGACCCTGGAAGTCGGCAATACTTACCGGATCAACAAGTTCAGATTCACCTATTTGTTGATTTTCTCCAGCAATACTTGGTGTGATAACCTCTGCCGACCCATGAATTACTCTCCTGGCATGACCTGCGTTGCTAATAGCAGGCATTGGCATGAACTCAGGCTCAATATGTAATGTATGGGTATCGTAAATTGATGAACCACCATTCAGAAAATCCAGCCGATTATAGAAATTTCTCATCCCAATGTTCCAGGCAGCACCCTCATACCATAATCCAGCGCCTACGCGTGGGTTGTCCCAATAAGTATGATCCAGATCCAAATATTCAGAGGATTCGGTGCTGTGCAGTGTAAAACTGTTTATTCCATAAATGGGACGAAACTCATCACCATATACCAAATTAATCAATTCACCCTGTTCAGAGATGTGATTAAACCTTAGCAAGTAAGGGCGTGTGCAAGTTGTTAATACTCCGTTTGATTCATTCAATTCCAGATCATAGTCCACCCACAATTCGTGATAATTTCCAAAGGCTGTATTATTATCACAACTGTATACTTCAGGACAATAACCATTATTCTCATAGTCCGGATTCAAAAGAGCAAAACTTCCTTTGAAAATTTCATTCAAATGGCTGACTGAAGCATCTGTATCCGGATTCATAAACATAAAGCCATTGAACTGCACAGTCCATCCACCTGTAAAAATGGTGCCCGCAGCACACGTTCCATCCTCACAGATGCCATTGTAGAAGTCCTCGAAAACAAATATGATTGTTGTTTTGGTGCCATTCAATCCATCGGGATCTTCCATTGAAAAACATGAAGACACAACAAAATCGGAAGCTGGGAAAGTGTGAGAGTCCACACCATTATCAATGGTAATGGAAATCTCGTAATCGTCCAGGTTTGAACCAGGAACACAAGGTAATGTGAAAAACGAATCACTAAGATCGGTTTGAATGACATAAACCAACAAACCATTTCCATCCAGTTGAGACAAATCCGTTGATGACCCGATTCCGGCTGAATATGACCCCTTAGCCTCCATCAATACCTGATCTCCCGGCAGAAAATGGATTAGTGAGAGTTCGTTTTCAACCACTCCAGCGGGCCATGCGTTTTCTTCCGTTAAGTCACTTGTTGGATATCCATTTACATGGTTGTACTGGAAGTGTTCATCCAGATAGAAATCACCATCAAAGTCATCCTCTTCACCGAAGGAACCATCGTTGGGCTCAGGGTTAACATCTACAATCCCATCCCCATCGAGGTCAACTTCCAAAGTATAAGGCTCCAGGTCATAGCCAAAGGTGTTCCTCACCATCTTGAATGGGTTCTCATTGTTCTGATCATCCCATACCAGAGTATTAAAATGAACATTTAAGTAATTACCATCGCCTTCACAGCTCGTAAACGGTTCAAATCCAATATCTGAATAACAGTGGTAGTCCGTCTCACATTCCGGTCCGCACACATAGAAAATCCCTTGTTGAGAACATGCCATTTGGTGTATTCTGACTTCCAGATCCGACGCAATTCCCGTATCAGGATCCGGACAAGTTGGGACATCCTCAGTACAAACGGCGTACA
>JAGQVX010000187.1 GCA_020437755.1 Flavobacteriales bacterium | reverse complement strand
CTCTTGCTGTCGTTTATGCTATTGGTTTGCCATTCGGCAAATGGACAACATCCGCAGGCTCCCCGGCTTTACCAAATGCTCGAAGACGCTTACGATGCCTATCCCAAATCCAACACTTCCGGATATGCCAGTGCCCGTCGGTTGTACGACGAAGCGGTAGAATTGAATGCTGTTGATTTCCAAATTCAGGCGTTGGTCCTCATGTCGGGCGTGCGCGCCCGACAGCGGCTATATGCCGAGCAGGACACGCTGATCAAGAAGGCCGAACTGATCAGTAGCAATTACGGAGACACTACATTACTAGCCTCCGTAAGGTGCCAGCGCGCAGCCTACTGCATTAACGATTTTCGCTGGGCTGAATCGCTGGAGAATATCAACCAGGCCCGACGCATGTATCGAATCAGGGGATGGCTGCCCGGACAGTTTCAATGCGCCCTTCTGCTGGCTCGCCTGTACCGTGAGCAAGGTCTGTTGGACAAAGCCATAGACGAAGCGTCATGGGTAATTCAGGAAGGATTGCTCCTCAAAGACACCACTTTCGTTGCCCACGGATTGCTCTCTCTTGCCCTTACCGAGAATGCCAATGGCATGATTGAACAGGCGTACAATCACATCAATGAGTCGGAAAAAAGATACTCTCGGCTGGGATTCAGCACCATCAGCTTTGATTTGAGGTTGGCCATGGCCGACATTGAAATCAAGCACAACAAAATAAATGATGCCCGTGACCATTTGAGGTACTGCGAGTTATTTCTCGATGAATCCTCCACGTACTACGATCACGCATACTGGCATCTGGTGAATGCCAGGCTGTTGGTTGCTTTGAACGAATTGGACGATGCTTTGGTGGAATTGCGGGAACACATTCACCTGGCAGAACAAAGCGAGTATTATCCCTTTGTACTCGATTATATGGAGCTTGAATATGACATTCTGCAGCTCAAGAATAAAACCGGTGAAGCTCATGAAGCTTTGCAACGCTACTTAGCCAAGGAGCAACTGTTTGAACATTTGCTTGAAAAGCGTGAATTGAGCGCCCTCGACGACCACTATAGCTCTGAATTGAACAAACGCATTTCTTTGGAGCTTCAGAAACAAGAATTGATCGACAGTCAATCGTTCAGTCGTCTCTTGATTATCGTGATTAGTCTGCTTCTGGTGGTCAGTCTGGTTGCGGGCTACCTGTTCTACCGAAATCGAAAGCAGCTTGCCGACGCCCGGTATGCTAAACTCCACCTGGAGCAGCAGGCACTTGCATCACAAATGAATCCACATTTCATTTTCAATGCATTGAACTCCATTCAGAGCTCCATTCTGACGGAAGACAAAATGGTGGCCTATGAGTTCCACAATAAGTTCACCCGTTTGATGCGGCGCATCCTTACTCTCTCGCGAGAGGAAGTGGTTTCATTGAAAGAAGAATTGGAAACGTTGATGCTGTATATTGATCTGGAGCGTTTTCGAACAGACAATGCCTTTGATGTCACGTATGACATTGATCCCTCCATTAATCAGGAACGGCAAAAAATTCCCTCGTTGTTGTTCCAACCGTATGTTGAAAATGCCATTTGGCACGGCATCATGCCCAGCGGGCGTAAGGGCTTGCTCGAAATATCACTGCAGTCCACTGTTGACCATATCATTTGCATTGTTCGCGATAATGGATCGGGCAGAACGGCGAGCATAACCCGCAATGCGAAAAAGCGCACCCCGCACCAAAGTGTAGGCATGGAGGTAACCGCTACGCGCGTTCAACTGTTCAACCGCAAAATGGGGCAGCAGGTACGTGTGTCCATAGTGGACATTGCGAGAAATGGAAAATCAGTAGGTACTGAGGTTCAATTTACGATTCCGGTAAGGAATCAAGCCTCAACAAGCGAGAAAGAGTAGCCTTCCATGATTTCGTTGGACAGCAATTTACGGCAGGCTTCATCAACCTTGGTATTAGCCACCTCGCGGCTATCAGCCTCCACTTCCAAAGTGATATGCTTTCCGATACGAACACCGCTGATTTCAGACAAACCCAGGTTTTTCATCGAATTAGACACCGCTTTACCTTGTGGATCCAACAGCGCCTCAAGGGGCATTACATCAATTTCTGCTTTGAATTTCATAATTCGTCGTGTTTCTTTCCACCCTATCATTTGCCGGATGGCACCGCATTGCTAATCGCCGAAATAACGAGGTACAAAAGTAAGACAATCGGCAAAGCCTGGAAAGGATTCCCAAAAACAAAAAATCCACCAATCAACACGGTTACTGACAACACAATCAACAGCCAACGCGCTTCATTCCCCTTCCACCCGGCATGCTTAAACTTGAGCGCCAACATAGGCATGGGAGCCACCATGAGTGACGCACCTATTACAGCCAGCACCGGAATGACCCACCACCACTGCGTTGAAATCGAGGATGGTTCGGGTAAGTCATGCAACACGGCCAGTTCATCCGAACTGAAAAAGAAATAGGGCAATCCAAGCCAGGCCAACGTATTGGCGGGTGTGGGAACCCCAATAAACTGATCCGACTGTCGGGCATCAATGTTAAACCGGGCCAGGCGCAGCGCACTGAACAACACTATTACCAGCGGAACATAATTCCAACCTTGCCACCATCCTCCCGGTTGCGCAATTTGCATAGCATGCATGATTTCATAAGCAATAAGTCCGGGCACAAGGCCAAATGTGATCATATCGGCCAAGCTATCCAGTTGCTTTCCCATTTCACCGCTCACCTTGAGTATGCGGGCGAGGAAACCATCGAAAAAATCGAATGTCGCCGCGAGTATGACTAACCAAATAGCGATAATTACATTTCCGGCCTGCAGCAAGACGATCGCTGCCAGACTTCCGCAAAACAGATTGGCGAGTGTAACAATATTTGGAATGTGTCGTTTCATGACGAGTGCAGCAAAAATAAGCGGCCCGGATGGACGAAAGCACAAATGAAACGAAATTCATTTGATTGTTGAAAATTCCGAATAGGTTGTTTATCTTTGCACTCCTTCAAAAGAAGGTCCTGTGGCCGAGTGGTTAGGCAGAGGTCTGCAAAACCTTGTACAGCGGTTCGAATCCGCTCGGGACCTCAAGATTTCCCTCAGATAATGCATCTGAGGGATTTTTTTTGCCCCGAATCCGGATTCACCATAATCAATATAATTTCCTACTTTGCTCACCGTCTGGAGAATAATCCCCAGACGCCTTAACAACCACGACTATGGAAGATGTAGAAATTCTCGATGATCACCTCGGGGAAGAACGAACGTACGAAGATGCCAGTCACGGATCTCGACTTGCCAACTACCTTTTGGATTTGATAGGCGTTTATGTAACGATGATCATCCTTGTTTTTGTCACTGCTTTCGCCGGAATCCTTGATCCACATATGTTCGACGAATCGAACAACCCCGGCACGAGCAACTTGCTCGGTTATTTAATAGGTGGAGTTAGCTTAGTGGGATACTACACGTTGTTGGAATATACCTCCAAAGGCAAATCTCTCGGCAAACTCATCACGCGAACAAGAGCCATTTCTGAAGACGGACAAAAACTCACGCTCACTCAAGCATTGCTCCGCAGCTTGTGCAGACTGGTACCCTTTGAGCAATTCTCATTTTTAGGGGGTACAACACGCGGATGGCACGATCGATGGACCAACACCCGTGTAATCAAGGATAAAGATTGGAAACCCTGAAATTGAATTCGGGGTTCTTAGCGTCTCGCAGAGCTTCGGACAGGTTTACCTCTACCTTAAAATCGTAATCGTTCCGGTTACCTTTTGAGCGTCGTAATCTACTCCCCGGTATTTAATCAGATAGGTGTACGTGCTGTTGGGAACATAGTGCGTTGCTTGCTCTGTTCCGCCTACCCATACATCATCGGGATTGGTAGTATGCCATACCACTTCGCCCCAACGGTCGAAGATGAATAACTCAAATTCTACCACTCCGTCAGCTACCACAAACCATTCATCGTTGATCCCGTCTCCATCCGGTGTGAACGAGTTGGGAACATATAAGATCAATGGCGCATCAACAACATGATGAACGATGTCGTAACAGCCCAATTCGTTGGTAACCGTGAGGAAAGCCGTGTACAGACTCAATCCATCGTACTCCTTCAGTGGAGTCATTTCCACACTGTTGGTACCATCACCAAAATCCCAGTAGTACTCACAATTTTCACATGGATCCGGATCGGTAATCGGTGTGAACATCACCTCTATCTCGCTCAGGAAATTCATCTCAAAATCGGCCTCAACCGATTGAACTTCAACCTCCACTTCGGCAGTTCCCAACGTTCCGCAGATATCCATTGCCTGAACTTCATAAATGGTTGTATGCGTAGGATCAACCTGAACGTTCATTTCAGTCTGCTGACTATGGGGCCAGAAATAAGAGAAACCTTCTTCGCCTCCGCTTGCTACGGCATGCAACACAATGGCACTTCCCAGACAAATCGACGTATCGGCCGTGAGGTCGATAACCACAGGAATATCCGGTATGTAGTATGTGAGTGAGTCGGTATCTGTACTTCCACAGGCATCCACAATTTCACACACAACCGTCACGGTCTCGTACGATTGGTAGTTGATTGAAGAACCTGTTCCTTCAAGCACACCATCAATGATCCACTCAAAATCAAAGTCGGGCACCCCTCCTTCCACAGAAGAATTCAACTGGGTGAGGTCGATGCATGAGGCATAAATATCCTCTCCAATTTCCAACACCGGTTGAGGGTTGACAATGGTCACCACAACCGAATCAGTCTTTAGCCCACCACATTGGTCTTCAATTTCCAAATAGATAGTCGTTGAACTAAAGGATTGATAATCGATAGATGTAGCTGTTCCGAGGTTGGCACCATCGGCATCCGACCACGAATAGTCGAATCCGGGCACACCACCCGAAACGGTAGGATCCAATTCAAACACATCCACGCAAGACCCCTGAACGTTATCGGCCAAATCAATAATAATCTCCGGAGAGAG
>JAGQVX010000186.1 GCA_020437755.1 Flavobacteriales bacterium | reverse complement strand
ATCGTAATGGATTAATAAGGTTTTCCTTAACCAGGTTATTTTGATATATCCTAAGGGGCTTTCGGCAACGGAAGCCCCTTTTTCATGGCCCATATTCAGGCATCCGCCAAATGACTGCTCCGTGAATGACAGGCTACCTTAAAGTTGATTCATGCGGCACTCGGTGATGAATTTATTTAGGCATTCGCCAAATGGGCGCCCCAACATTTGGCGAATGCCCGGCTATTGTCCAAATCCACGACCGAAAACTAAAAAGGGCCTACCGAATTATAATTCGTTGATAATCAACACTCATGCATGTGTAGTTTCGAAAAGTATTAGTCAACTGAAAAACGCTCATCATGAAAAGTCTACTCACAATAATGCTCACCGCATGGATGATTTCCACCGGATTGCATACCCTCGCACAAATTCCTTCGGGCAATGAATCGATTAATTTTCAAGCAATAGCGAGGGACCTTAGCGGCGAGGTACTGGCCTCTACCGATCTTGAAATAACTATGTCCATTTTCCACGACGAAACAGGCAGTACCCTCGAGTACAGCGAAACACATGTGGTCACTACCGATTCCTATGGTCGGTTTGAAGTGAAAATTGGTGAAGGGTCTGCGACCACAACCACCTTGTTTGATGAAATCAATTGGTACGGTGATCGACATTGGTACCAAATCGAGATTTTCAATGAGGATACGGGAGAGTTGTCTGCATTTCCCCTCACTTCATTTAAATCAGTCCCTTACGCACATGCAGCGGCACATTCCATGAACAACAACACATTGGATGAGGCTTATGATGAAGGAACAGGATCGGGAGCCGGCCGGATTATTACGGTCGATGGAGGGGCGCTTCAACTGGATATTCATGGAGACAACAATGGACTTTGGGTAAAACCGCATGCCAATTCACTTCCCGGTACTCAAAAAGGAATTCTTGTGGATGTGCCGGAGGGTTCCAACGCCACCGGAATTCGAATTGAATACGATGGTGAAACAACCGGCACAGCCCTCGATATTCTTCAAAGAGGAACCGGCGAAGGTCTGAAAATTCAATGCACTCACGATACCAATACCGGACTACTCATAGAGCAAGAAAGTGGGGGCACTGGAATCGAGTTGAATACCCAATCAGCCACAGGAATCCAAATAACCACCAACGATGATGGCGATGCCAATACGGACCCGGCCGGTATGCGACTTGATCATACCGACACGGGAAGTGCCATTCGCATCGAGAAGGAGAATGACGGATATGGCATTGAAATTCATACCGACTTCAATTCAACGGGAATACTTGCCGCCAACACGAATGGCGGTGCAAATCAACTCAATGTATTGGAAGTAGCTCAAAACGGCACCGGACTGGTGCCTGGAGGCGCAACAGGAGGGAGGGCGGCCTACTTCACCAGCTCTGCCTTGGCCAACAATAAGCCTACGGTGGAAGCCTGGCATGCCGGACAAGGAAGCGCTGTTTTCGGTTTGGCGGGAGACTTGGACAAAGCCAATATGTCTCCTGCTCGTGGCTTTGAAGCTGGAGTCGTTGGTGCCGGAATCAGTGCTGATGCCACCGACAAGTCAAGTGGTGTATGGGGGATCAGCAACTACGAGAATGGCGTAGTTGGAGAATCAGCCATCGTTGGATCCTGGGGCACCAGTGCTGCAAAAACAGAATTAGTCGCCGGAGTTTTGGGTAAGGGATATACGGTACCCAACGGAGGCGGAGTAGGAGATTACATCGCTGTAGCGGGAATTGCCAACGGATATAGCGGTCATGGCGTGTTTGGTATAGGAGACGGAGAACGTGGCAACGGGGTAATTGGTCTTACCGGATTGTGGGGCGCACCTACCAAAACATCGGCAGGTGTGTGGGGCATCACACACGAAGGATTCACCTGGGCGCAGTACAAGGAAAAATTCCCAATTGCTCAAGGTCCCGACAATGGGAATCCTGTGAAACAGCAAGTGGCAGTACTTGGTCAAAGTTGGACATATACCGGATTGTGGGGAGAGAGTATCCAAGGACACGGAGTCATTGCTACACTGGGTAAGCGGCAGGGGATAGGCGACTTCGAAGAAAACTCAGCATTCTATGCGATGTACCAAAAAGAAGACGAAGACGAAGTTTTTTCGGAAGCTTTAATTGGTATAGAAGACGGTGAAGCAGGGTATTTCGGACTGTATGCCGATGTCGTAGCTCCGGCATTGAAAGGTGAGTCCAACCACACCGATGGCGTATATGGACACTCGGAAGATGTCACCCCTATGCATGCAGCCGTTCACGCGGAGGGAAACGGCGACGCGTCAAAAGCAGGGGCCTTGTTAATCGACAATGGCGCTATTAATCAAACAGGCGTTTTCCGTCCGGCGGGCAAGGTAATGGCACCGGTCACAGGATGGGCTAGTATTGGGGATGGTGATGATTCTGACCTTATTGGTTACAAAACGACTATCACTATTGAGAATGGCCTCGTTGACCCGGCGCGGAGTATAATTTTAGTCACGCCCGGACAAGGAACGATCTCACTGTCAGCATCAATCGCGGGAATTGGTCCCGGTGAGTTCACGGTAGTGATAACCATTTTGGAAGCAGTTGCCTCGCCTCCGGGTGCAGTGCTCATCAACTATCTCATAATCAACGATGTTGAAGTTCCGGGAACCTAATTCACGCATACCATGAAAAAGCTCATAGTTATTATTGGTCTGGTATTCCTGATTTCCGATGGGCATTCCCAGATTTCGATCCACAACGAAGTCGTCACCTCTCAGGGTACGGTTGAAACCGGGACGTACATGGTGCTTTCTTCCACCATAGGTGAATCGTGCATTGCTACGTATATGGATTCGATGGTACTTCTCGAAGGATTTGAACAAGCCGTAGATTCTGCTGAGGAACCGGCTTGTGCGGGCGATTTCAACAACAGCGGAAGCGTAAATACTGCTGATTTGTTGCTGTTCCTCGGTGGCTTTGGCTGCACGTCGGCCTGTCCACATGATCTGAACGGTGATGACGTTACCAATACTGCTGATCTCCTCTTGTTTCTTGGATTTTTCGGGAATAGTTGTGAGTGAACAGGGACTTATTTCCGGTATTCATGGTTCAATTATTTGTGCTTTTAGAAAAAGGGTATGGCATTCGCCAAATGATAGGGGCATTCATTTGGCGAATGCCTGAACTGCCAAAACAATGGCAAAGCTCCTTAATTCAACAACCCGACAGGATGGAACAGTACACCTCACCACCACTTTGAGGGCGTGATGAGCCAGAGTGTCATTACGATAATAACCATCAGCACAAGCGTGATCATGGCGCTCCAGAATATGCACTTTAGTCGATTGCGCCTCATGTTTACCCGGATGATTCGTAAGAGTCGGGGAGGAGTGAGCTTGTTTGGAACCTTCGTGCTGCGCTCCGATCTTGTGCGCCTGGGTGAACGCACCAGACGCTGTTCTTCCATGAGCTTGCGGTTTTCATTGTACGATGTGCTCCCGAAGGTTCCAAACATGCTTCCAAAGTAAGGATTTTGAGGTGGAATGGATTTCCATGCGTGAAGTTTAAAACTGGAATGCCAATCCAACACCATATTTTGAAAAACGCATCGATAACGAATATTGATTGTAGTTCTCCACTGCACTAATGCGCTTGTCAATCCCCGCCGACTCCATAAAACTGCCCACAAGCGCCAACGTGCTGCCTCCACCAATTACCAGCCAGTTTGGGTCCGCGCCCAGCATCCAGTCACTTAAACCTAAACCGCCTATAAAAGCACCAACCCACCCAATGACAATCCCCGTGTACTCAGTGTTCATGCCACTTTTGTATTTGTTGTAAGCCGTGGGACTCAATTTGAGTTGATCCTCAAAAGCACGCTTACTAACCTCTTCATTACCAATATAGTAGTCCATGCCAAAAAGCCTGGATCGTAGCGTTAGTGTTCCCGATACTGAGGATGATTCCGTTTCATTTCCTGTAGGAGTGATGCTCGGATTAAATGATTGTTGGGCAGTGGATGCCATCCCTGCCAATAAGATAATTAAGATAAATAATTTGTTCATGTTAATGGGTTAAATGATTCAATATGAACAAAGTAAGGGTAGGAATTTGGCGAGATGAATACCCAATTCTGGTGAAGTTGTCATGATCCATTTTAGACTGTGAATATTTGGTTTGCTCCGCTTTCAATTTCGTTTACAGGGTATTTCGTTGAGTGATGTTTTTTGAACGTTGAGCGATTGAAATCTATTGACGAAATGCTTATTTTTGCAAACAATAGTAACCTAACTGATTTTCTATGTTGACCATTAACCGTTGCACCTCTTGGGTGCGTGCTGTGGTATTGACTGCTATATTGTTGATCCCGGCTTTCTCGTTTATTTCTGCGCAAACATGCACGTGGAATCCACTGGGAAATCAAGGATTCGCCACCAGTTCTTCCTCTTTATCCATGGATGTCCATCCTTTAACCGGTGAACACTATATCGCAGCTAAAGACGGTGGGACACAGAAAGCAGCAGTCTGGAAGCTTTCCGGTGGAACCTGGACCGCCGTTGGACCGATTGGCTTTTCCAACTTCACGATCAATGATATTGATCTGGCTATCAACCCAGTAACAGGTGAGCCCTATGTATTGCTCACTATAAACTACCAGAGCGACCTAAAGGCTAGTGTTATGAGGTACAACGGTTCGTCATGGGTGCTTGTAGGCTCCGAAGCGTTCAACGCCGGCTCTTTAGGTTCGGATCCTTCTATCGTGTTTCATCCCATAACCAACGAGCCGTACGTAGCTTACGGAGATGGAAATCAAACCGAGCGACTGAGAATCAAGCGATTTGATGGGGTCTCATGGGTTGATTTTGGAACTTTCCCTCACAGTATTTTCTATGCCTATTTTGCTCGGCTGATCTTCGATCCGGTTGATGCAACTCCTTACGTTGTGTTCCAAAACGGTGTCAATGTGAATAGTGTTTTTAATGATGCCATTTCTGTTGTGAAGTATGACGCC
>JAGQVX010000185.1 GCA_020437755.1 Flavobacteriales bacterium | reverse complement strand
TGATCCCCGAGAACATATCAATGGCTTCGTTGCCCGCGGTGAACGTTCCCATCTGTTCCGTTCCGCCTATGAATATGACATTAAAGGGAGTTACTCCGTCACCCAGTAAGACTTCCTGGACGGCCTCTTCAGGTGTAATATCGGCATCGACCATCATTTGCGAATGCATGGAAGATGCAATGAGAAGGACACCTGCAATCAGGGTTAGATCTCGTTTCATGTGCTGCTTTAATCATCCGTTTCAGTTTGAGCGCAAAACGGTGTCGCAGCGTATTCATGTTATCGGTAAACCGTGATAGATCCGGATTTTTCGTACCCGTCCAGTCGAACGCCGGTGGCTTTGACGTAGTACCCATAAGTTCCGTCGGGCACAAAGTATTCGCCACCGATGTGCGATCCGTCCCATACATCGTCGAGGTTGTAGCTTTGGTAAACCAATTCACCCCAACGGTTAAAAATTCGGATCTCAAAGGTGACAATGTCGTGTCCCTCAACTTTGAACAAATCATTGATGCCATCATTGTTGGGAGTGAATGCACTGGGCACAAAAACATCCATTAACGGATAGAATGTGTGGGCCAGTGAATCTACACAACCATACTCACCTATAGCATACAAAATAATCTCATGTTCGTCATTGTCGAGGTAGGAAAACGACGGATTCTCTTCGTCAGACGAATTCCCATCTCCCAGGTCCCAGAAGTACACAATAGCGCCTTCTGAATTGTTGAAGAGCTCTACAGACCATTCGTCGAGATAGTCAAAATCAAAATCGGCAATCACCACCTCCACATTGATGATGGTTGTTGAAGTAGCTGAATTCCCGCATTCATCGGTCACCAAAACGGAATAGGCCGATGTTTCCTCCGGTTCAACAATAATGGTGCTGCCACTTTGCTCCGTAGGATACCAGAAATACGACAATTCGCCCAGCCCACCTTCAGCGAATGCCTGAATGTCTACCGGAACTCCAGCGCACATCACTGAATCATCACTGAAGGTAATGTTGATAGGAATTTCGGGAATCGTAAACAGCAATTCATCTCCGGCTGTATTACCACATTCGTCTTCAATAATCACCGTGATTTCAGCATCAACACTGGTCTGAACCTCCGTCCACGACTGGTCTCCCATATAGATGCCTTCCATTTGCCAGTAGTAAGAATAATCACCCACACCGCCACTTACCACAGGCTCCAGATAGGAAACATCGGTACATATAACCATCAAATCAGGGCCTAAATCAACCGAGATAGGTACCGGAGGTGTGGTAAGGATCAGCTCATCTGAATTGACATTCCCACATTGATCGGTGCTTTCCAACACAACCGTGGTTGTTCCGTCTACCTGAATTTGATAATTGGGGGACTGGCCAACACTTTCTCCATCAACAAACCATTCATAGGTATATCCTCCTACACCGCCCGTTGTCGTTCCGGAAAGGTTGGTAATGTCCAGACAATCTACTTCGAGATCCGGACCCAGATTTACGTTCACAGGTACGGGAGGGATTAACACTTCCACCTGGTCGCTCGATTCATTTTCACATTGGTCAGTAACCACAAGAGTTACCGTCTCATCGTCGGGCACCTGAAGCGTATACGTTGTGGTTGTTGCGTATTCTACACCGTTGATCATCCAACTGTATGAATAGTTTCCAATTCCTCCGGAAACGATAGCATCCAACTGCACCCATTCAATACATGTAGCTGACACGTCCGCTCCAAGGTCAACGAGAATTTCAACCGGTGGAAAAACAAATTCCATGCTTCCCTGTCCGGTAGCACCGCATTCATCTGTAATCGTCAAGACAACGGTACCATCATCGTCGGTAAGGTAATCCAGCGCCGTTTCGGTTGAGACATTACTGCCATTTACGGCCCAGGAATACGTAAAACCGCCAAAGCCCCCTTCAACGTTGGGAATGACAATCAGGTTGTCCAAACAATCCAGTTCCTGATCAGCACCCAGATCCACTTCAATGTCGGGATAATCGGGTATGGTCACAGTGACCAATGAGTCAACAGTCTGCACGGAACAGGTGTCCGAAACCGTGATGAGATATTGCGTCGTACCATTGGGAGAAACATCCAGTGAAAATCCTTCCGTTCCATCTTCCCATTCAGCATTGTAATAACCGTATCCTCCCGAAGCGGTTACATTGAGAGTCACGGTCTCACCGCAGTCTATTGTTGGTTCCGCAAAGGTTAAGCTGATGGGTTCCGCTTCAGCTATATACAGATTGTAAGAATCAGTTTCGCCCTGTTGGCCGCATAGCTGAACATTCACAAAGGATATGGTAACCTGCTCCATACCTTCGGTCACAAAATCCTCAAAGGTCTCGAATGGAAAGATGATTTCTGTTTCTCCGGCACCAAATGTCAGCGAGTCAGGAAGAAGCGTGAAATCAACTCCATTTGTTGCTGTTCCAGTCACTTCAATGTAGAATGTTTGCTCAACTACACTTCCGGGAGGTCGGGTAAAGACAATATTGGCCGAACCACAGCCCTCATACAAAGTCGAATCGTTGGCCGAAATGTCAGCAATTTGAAGGTCGATTTCAATCTGGTTGCTGGTAAAGGATCCTGCTTCCAGGAACACTGCCGAGTCGAAGCTGGTATCACCTGCATCGGCAATGGCGATTTTAATGTGATAAGTCTCACCACACTGAACTTCACCTTCTGCCTTCAAAACGGTCGTAAATCCGTCAAATTGGATGTACGTGTTATCCGTATTCATAGGCGATTGGAAGCCAGTGCCATTGTGAATATAGTACTCACAGTACTCACACGGTCCGCCCGTTCCCGTAGTTCCGTTATTGAGATTGTTGATGGAAACCGGCAGACTGGTACCGGGAATTTGAGCAATATTGATCGAATTGTTGGAATACGGACCGCTAATCCCTGGGCCGCTCAGAAAGAATCCAAAAGTATCGTTGAATGAAGAGTTTGCGTATTCCGGATACTCTTCTGATGCAAATACATAGTTGAAGGAAACGGAGTCGCCAGTAGCTACGAAATCGAATTCAAGTACCACACAATCATTGAAGCTATTGGACGGATTGAGCGCCTGAATATCAGGATCCGAAACTCCGAAATTACCGCCCCCACTGCTTGAGCTGCCTGAATTGTTTGGCCCTTGAGCAACGGTGCAATTTCCCGTCGCCAGGATTATGCCGGAATCCATGCCCACGTTGCTGTTAGCTCCATCAAAAGAACCAATTTGATTGCCATCACCGCTCATGGTCACATTGGTCGCAATGACTCCTTCACCCAACAGGAAATCCTGCACAGCAACGGTGGCTGTCACCGAGTTGTCAACGACCAATTGAGCCTGAAATCCCAATGGGATCAAAGCAAGCAGGAAAATAACGATTCGCGAAGTTCTCACGAGTAGAGCGGATTAGTTAGCAATTGTGGCGACAAGGTTTAATCAAATGTACAATCTTTCGACATGACATTCAATAGGATAGACTAATGATATTTGATTTTAGTTGCCTCATTGCGCAAATTCTTGTTAATACGCCTTGCCCCAATGTGCGGGTGTTTATATTTGCCGTATGGCGCAAGTAATTCGCATTGAGGATGTCTTCAAAATTTACCAGCTGGGAACGCAAACTGTGAATGCGCTCAATGGTGTGGATCTTATCGTTGAATCCAATGAGTATCTGGCTCTTATGGGCCCCTCGGGTTCGGGAAAATCTACCCTCATGAACGTCATGGGATGCCTCGATACCCCCACCAAGGGCAGGTATTACCTCAATGGTCCTGATGTGGCGCAACTCTCCGATGATGAGCTTGCTGAAATTCGAAACAAGGAAATCGGTTTTGTTTTTCAAACGTTCAACTTGCTCCCACGATATTCGGCCATCGATAATGTGGCCCTTCCGCTAATCTATGCAGGCATTCCTCAGGCAAAACGTGTGGAGCGTGCGAAGGAGGTGCTGGACATGGTAGGGCTCGGCGATCGTATGGAGCACAAACCCAACGAGTTGAGCGGTGGCCAGCGCCAGCGCGTGGCAGTAGCCCGTGCCCTGGTGAACAATCCGGCGATCATCCTCGCCGATGAGCCTACGGGAAACCTGGATACACAGACTTCTTACGAGATCATGGAGTTGTTCAATCAAATTCACCGTCAAGGAAATACGGTCATTCTCGTCACCCACGAAGAAGATATTGCCGAGCACGCTCATCGTGTAGTCAGGCTGCGTGACGGTAAGGTCGAATCTGACGTTAGAAGATCATAATCTGTCTTTCCTTTTCATTAGGTAAGTTTCGGCACAAGGCCAAATGTGGTATTTCACCTGCGGAACGTTTCCACTATTAGGTTAATTGTCGTTTTTTTGCATCCGCAAATGGAAGGCATCGCTATGAACGCTAAAGATCGCATTATCGACCTGCGTGATAAGTCGCAGGTAGGACGAAAAGTTGAAGTATTCGGCTGGGTTCGGACGTTTCGAAACAATCAGTTTATTGCGTTGAACGACGGATCCTGCGTGGGCAACCTGCAGGTCGTGGTCAACGATGAAGTCATTGGTGAGGAAACACGCCGTTTGATCACCACAGGTGCGGCACTGCGTATTCTGGGTGATCTCGTGGAATCTCAGGGTAAGGGACAGGAAACCGAAGTGATTGCAACTGAAGTTGAAGTTCTCGGAGCTTGTGATGCGGAAGAGTACCCCATCCAAATGAAACGGCACTCCATGGAGTTCCTTCGTGAAAAGGCGCACCTGCGTTTCCGAACCAGCACGTTTGGAGCTGTGTTTCGCATTCGACACGCCATGACCTACGCGATCCACAAATACTTCAACGACAACGGCTTTTACAATTTGCACACACCAATCATCACCGCTTCTGATGCGGAAGGTGCAGGAGAAATGTTCCGCGTTACAACACTTCCGGCGGAGAATCCACCTCGCACGGACGATGGAGCCGTGGATTTCTCACAGGATTTCTTCGGAAAGGAATCAAACCTTACGGTGTCCGGACAATTAGAGGCAGAATTGGGCGCGATGGCATTGGGTAAAGTATATACGTTCGGCCCAAC
>JAGQVX010000184.1 GCA_020437755.1 Flavobacteriales bacterium | reverse complement strand
TAAAAATTTGAACTTTCCTGTGGAATGCAAATGTATTAATCCCCCGGAAATACCCCCCCCGTACAGACGCGATTCATCGCGTCTCTCCCGCTCAATTAAGACCTTCCCCCAAAAAAAAATAACCATCACCCGGGGATAGACGCGAGTATCGCGTCTCCCTCCCCACCAATAAGGACCATATGCCCGGAAATAACCCTCCCCCCCAAAGAATTGGAAAGGATCGTTTTCTCGATATATGGTGTTGTATCATTTACCGAACTGCTAACTTAGCGACATGAAGAAAAGCGGCAGATTCCGACGTTTCACGAATACCAATCCGGTGGTGAAGCCACTCAAGTGGTGGGCGGCGAAGGTGTATTTTGACCGCTTTTTGTCGGACTTCATTAACACAACCGACAAAACTGAAATATGTGTCCTGGGCATGCGACGCACGGGAAACCATGCCATTATTCAATGGATGATCAGTCTGATTCCGGGCAGCGTTTTCTTCTGTAACGACGCCGTGCCGGAACTTCCGCTGCACAAGGCTCCTATTCGAAAGTACATTCGGAAGGATTATGGAGGTCGATATCTGCTTCACTCCTACGAGGACAAGTTACCTCAACGGGTTTGGAGTAGCTCCCAAGCAACACGAACGGGAGGGGTTAGTGCACGTTATGAGGTTGTATTGCTGCGCGACCCGTTCAATCTCTTTGCTTCACGCTATGTATGGCGCGACCCCCAAGGAGAGCGATTCAGAAACGATGAGCAGTATCGGAGGGAACTGGTTGCACTTTGGAAAACTACCGCCCGTGAATTCCTGGAAATGGAACAAACCGACAATCCGAATCGTGTGGCGATCAACTACAACCGGTGGTTTGCAGAGGAAGATTACCGCAAGCTCCTGTGTCACCGACTTGGTCTGGAGCAAGCCGAAGGCGAAAGGGAACACATAGGCGAATTTGGTGGGGGGAGTTCGTTTGATGGGCAAGACTCTAGCGGACAGGGAAGCACGCTCGAAGTCCTCAAGCGTTGGCATCAAGTTAAAGATGAACCTGTTTTCCGATCCATTTTTAGCGACAGGGAGTTGCTGGATTTGTCGCAGGAAATTTTTGGGACGATTCCAGGAACCGATGAATGGCTTAATCCATGAGCGCCTTTCCCATCTATATCATCAATCTGAAGCGGGAATCCCGCCGAAGGGCGTTTATGGAAAAGCAGCTCGCATCATTGGGAATTGAAGCGATCTTTGTGGATGCAATAGACAGCAGAACCTTCACGGGTGAAACGATTACCCATTTGGCGGATGCCGGAGCACTGGCCAAACATCCTCAATGGCTCAACGACGGAGCTGTAGCTTGCGCCTGCTCGCATGGGAAGGCCTACAACATGTTCCTGGAAACCGGCGCACCCCTCGCTTTATTTCTCGAAGATGATGTACACCTGCCTAAAAATCTGAGTGAGGTTTTGGACGGCATTGTTTCCTATCGATTTCCAGAGCGCCACGTAGTGTTATTGCATTTCCTGGCTTTCAAGACCGCGAAATTCTCTCGCGCCACGGGTCGCAATTTTGGGACATTCACTGCCTACGCTCCCACAGATTTATCGGCCCCAACCACGGCCGCAGCCTATGTGCTTGATCGAGCGGCCGCTAAAAGCCTAAGCACCTACAATTACCCCGTGTGCATACCCGCCGATGCGTGGGGGCATTTCATTGAAAACGAAGCGCTTGAGGGCATGCACTGCGCCGTGCCACCCATTTGTTCTACGGAAGAATTCAAATCCTCCATTGACTACCTGCCACCCGCCACGATAGCTGGAAGATTTTCCAACACCATTGAACGCTACAAAATCCCCCTGCTCTACTCCATACTCAAACAACGGCGCAAGCGAATGGCCGAGAAAGGCAGGGGAAATTTTGAGATGGTGGAGTAATTATCTGTGCTAAATCCAATCCATAGGTCAATAGCATGCATTGAAATGTCCCACAGAATCAAATGGATGCGTCGATCAAATTTTCCATATCACCAAACTTTGATTTAATCAAGTATCGCAGAGGGCATGCCTTGTCTGCACCAATTCATCTACAATTATCTTCCTGCCATTTCGCAGGATTGTTTGCTATATATGCTGAAATCCGCTGAAATGATTCGTCATTTCGAATGATATGGTCGTGAAATCGGGTTTGCCATGCGAACGGTAATTCCAATCGATTGCAATGTTTGGTTACAGCCGATTTGTAGGATCCAATTATTGATGAAATGGTATTTTTTCCCTGATTTTGAAACCGTTGTTGTCCAGGGGTTGATGGTTCATTGCTGTTGGATTGGGGTGGGGATTGGGGCGGTAGGGACAACGCATGCGTTGTCCCCACATTCGGTATGGTCCCTACATTCGGTATGGTCCCATCATTCGGTATTATCCCATCATTCGGAATTGCCCCATTATTCGGAATGGTCCCATCATTGGGAATGGTCCCATCATTGTTGGGCATTGCCCCACCATCATTCCCATCCAAAATCAATATGCCATGCACATGATTGGGCATGACCACAAATTGGCCCAATTCAATATTTTTCGAATGGGTTTTGATTTCGGACCACAACACGTGGGCAATTGCCCCAGCAGGGGAAACCTGCATTTTTCCATTCTGTATTTCACCGAAATAGTGCTCCCTGTCTTTTGTGCAAATGGTGATAAAATAGGCAGCATCCCACCCATAATTCCAGTTTTGTAATCGGGCTGATTCATTTCGGAATCTCCCTTTGAATCTTTCTGACATTAGGCAACAAACGTTCAAATATTCATGTAATCTTTTAAGTAATCCCGAATCGCACCAGTAGTCAGTCCGTCAACTTGGTCTGCCTGAAGATAAATTGTCCTTTCGTTATTCAGACAGGAACTGAAAAGTCCCGCAAAAATCAATGGGATAATGATATGTAGTTTCATCCTCTTAATTGGCTACCCAATTGAGTCTGCACCAAAACGCACAATTCATCTCTTGAATATACACAGGCGGACTCATGGCAAATAATCAAGTGCCGCGGTTGTCAGCTTCCAAAAGAATATGCAACCCCGTCGGCGTCGTATAACGATGGTTTGGGCTTGTTTCTTATTAATTATTCTCTGACGACTTCAACTGTCTTTGAACCTACTTTCAAAATGTATACGCCTGAACCGAGGTTGCTGAAATCGAGTGTGTTATTTCCCCGACTCAGCCGACCTTCCTGAACAAGGCGTCCATCGGTCAGGAAAAGCTGGAAAGACGTGCTTATCGGTGATTGTACAATCACATACCCTTGATTCGGATTGGGATAAACCATCACTTCATCGGCGCTTTCGACCCTGTCAAACCCGATGCATATTTCAACTTGTATAGATGTCGATGCACTGTTAACACACCCATTTGAATCCGTATAAGTATACGTAATCACATGCTCGCCCACTCCTGCGACCATAGGGCTGAATTGATCGCCATCTACCCCGGATCCCGTATAAACGCCTCCTGAAGGAAGAGCAATTGGCAAGTCAACACCAAGTCCGTCCAAACAAAGAACAGAATCCTGAAAATCGGCCAGGATGACTTCGGGAAGCTCGAATACTTCAATACTCCCTAGCGCTGTGTTGCTGCAACCAAATTCATCTGTATAGGTGTAGGAATAAGCGTGTTCACCTGAACCCGCAATGCTCGTGTTGAATTGGCTTCCTTCTACACCTGTACCGAAATAGGTTCCACCGGCAGGAATGCCTTCAGATAGATCGATCAAATCATCACTAGCACATGTTTCAATCGCAACTTGTTCCAACGTGACTTCCGGAAGTTGATTAACCGAAACCACAAATGAGGCTTCCGACGTGCAGCCGGTGGCTGAAGTTCCAATCACGGAATACTCTGTTGTAACGGTTGGAGAAACCCAAATTTCAGCCAATTCACCCAAGTCGTCTAGCCACTGAACCTGTGTCGCGCCATTGGCGGAGAGTAATGTCGAATCATTGATGCAGATAGCGGATTCACCAGTAATCATAATCTCGGGGATTACTACTTCATCCAATTCCACAGATGATGAGGTTGTGCAAGAATTCTCATCTGTAATTGATGTGACGTACGCACCACCTTCCAAAAATTCGGCTGAAGCATCAAAGCTGACGTCGTTGGTCCATGTCCATGCCAAATTTCCCGTGCCTCCACTAGCCTGATAAAAAATGTATCCCGCTGCGGGGTTATCACAATTGGGCTGCACAACCTCGGTTATTTCCAAAACCAGTTCGGCAGGTTCGATCACTTCAAATTCTGCTACGAACATACAGTTGTCGTCAGCAACAGTGCAGGAGTAATCTCCGGCTCCGATATTGTCGAGTATCGACTCGGTCCATTCATTGTTCCAAATAATGCTCACCTCCCCATTTTCACCCTCCACATTTACTTGAAGGGTAGCATCATCCTGTCCAAAACACGAAATTGCCTGCCCGTTATAATCGCTGATCAACTCGATAGAGGCACTCAACGTACAACCGCACGTTAGAAGATCAAATTCATCCGCCCCTATATCCAGATTTCCAATCGGACGAGGCTCTCCATCGAAGTCAACATCAATACCATCGAGGTCGAGCCCCACTCCATCAAGTAATTCGTTGCACACATGAAGATCCTGGTCTGAAAAGAACATCGGATCAGCAACAAATGAATTAGACTCCGAACCGGTATATGTCTGCCAGTCTTCCAGTGTTTCATAAATGGTTCCGCCAACCCATGCAATGTTCCCCGAACCTGAATAGAGGCAGTTATTGTCACTGACAGATGATGTGAAATTATCATTGCCCCAGAAACAATAGCTCTGACCATACAGAATGTTGTTTTTCAAATCAGGTAAATTCAGATTTGAAGAATAAATAGCCCCTGCGGAACCTCTGAGAGAATTATTATAAACCTGCAGATTGAAGGCATAGTAGAGTTCAAGGCAGAATCCTGCTCGAACAAAATTATTAGCAAACAAACCAGGGTTGGCCGGCGTTCCCGTTTCGCCGTCGAACACAATATTCCCCATCCAATCATTTCCAGTTGCTTCGAAATCAGTATTCTCCGAAAAATAGAGAGGACTCTGGGAAAGGGCGGTGTT
>JAGQVX010000183.1 GCA_020437755.1 Flavobacteriales bacterium | reverse complement strand
TCTTTGAAACTGTTCTGCCTCATTGAGGGCGATTTCCAGTCCGAGTTGAGCCATTTTTACCTGGCTGTGCTGAGGACGGAACCACAATGGAATGGCAATCCCTATTTCGAATCCGGAGTACACTTGTTGTCCTGGCCCTTTGTTCATGCCCCGAAAAACGGATACGCCCAGGTCGGGAATAAACCCCTGCTTTTCCATGCTCAAACTTCGCTGTGATGCATTGATGCCATGTGTGAAGAAGTCTGTTCCCGGATGGTAAATCGTGTCACCGGCGTCGAATGGTAAGGGTTGGAGCACAGCCGACGGAGTGTACAACTCATCCGATTGGATGATTCCGTTAAATCGGATTTGGGCGGCTTCGAGTTGGTGAAGTGACTGGGTGTACAAGGTTCGGTATTCATCTGATTTCGCCACGGCCGAAGTGTATTCGAGTAGACCGGTTTCCCCCGAGTTGTAGCGTGTTTGTACGGCCTTGGCGTAGGATGAATAGGTGCTATCCAGCAAATGGTATTGTTCGCTCAGTTCAGTCCAGTATTGAGTTTCGACATAAGCCAGAGAGACCTGCAATCGGAGGTCGAGATCTCGACTCTGGTGTATGGCCCGCGCCATGTCGGCTTGTTCACGGTATAGTCTGGTACGGGTGACATATACGGTCGGGAACTCCAGATTCTGGCGAATGCCATAAACATCTAAAGGGTAGTTGTTCGGGGCAATATTATTCTGATCGCGGTTAAAGTAGACCTCGGTCTTGTCCAGGTTCCACCCGGTGGTACTTCGTTTTTCCTGTTGATACACCCATTTGGCGGATGCCTGAAAACCTTGATTATGCTTAAGGGCCAATTCACAGGCCGTGTCCATACTTACCGGTTGTTGAGCATCTGCAAATACTGTCAGAGCCAGGAGCACCATAACCAAAGGTGCTTTACGCAATTTCTTTTTCCTTTCACTCCACGAATACAGTACGGGTAAAACGATAAGCGTGAGAAAAGTTGCCGAAACCAGTCCGCCAATGACCACGGTTGCAAGCGGGCGCTGTACTTCGGCACCTGCTGAAGTGGAAATGGCCATGGGGAGAAAACCCAGTGCCGCGGCTGTTGCAGTGAGCAGAACAGGACGGAGACGGTTGGCAGTGCCCTTTAGAACGCGTTCGTTGATATCGGAGATGCCGTGCTTATTGAGCTCTTTGAACTCCTCAATGAGTACGATTCCATTGAGAACGGCAATACCGAAAAGCGCTATAAAGCCTACGCCGGCAGAGATGCTGAAAGGCAGATCCCTAATATAAAGCAACAAGATTCCGCCGACGGCCGATAAAGGAATAGCACTGAATATGACCAGGGCTTCACGAACAGAATTAAAGGCGAAGTAAAGCAGTATAAAGATGAGGAGAAGCGCAATGGGAACAGCCACACTAAGACGTTCTCTCGCAGTTCGCAGGTTTTCAAATTGTCCGCCATATTCCACAACGTAGCCTGCAGGAAACTGGACATCACGTTCAATTACACTGCGCACGTCCTGGACGACCGATTCTAAATCGCGGTTACGAACGTTCACACCCACAACAATTCTTCTTTGGGTATTGTCGCGAGAAATTTTTGCCGGGCCTTTGGTGAGGGCAATAGTCGCAAACTCACTGAGGGGAAGAGAGCCTCCATCCGGCAGGTTGATTGAGGCGTTTCTGAGGTGATCGATATCCACCCGGTGGGCTTCATCATACCTCACAACCAGGTCAAATTGTTTTTCTCCTTCGAATACTGTACCGGCACTCTTACCGGCAAATCCCATGCTGATCAGATTGTTAAGTTCGACGATATTGAGTCCGTAGCGTGCGATTTTTTTGCGGTCGAATGTGACAGACATTTGAGGCAGACCGGCGATTTTTTCAACGGTAACGTCTGCCGCTCCCGGGATGTCCCGAATTGCTTCTTCGATTTCCTGGGCCTTCTGGTGTAGGATTTCAAGGTCTTCTCCAAAAACTTTAATGGCCAGGTCGGCCCGCACTCCTGTGATTAGTTCGTTGAAACGCATTTCAATCGGTTGGGTGAATTCGAACTCGATCCCCGGAAGTACCGACAACGCTTCTTTAAATTTGTCGGCCAATTCATCTTTACTTTCAGCCGATTTCCATTCGCTGCGGGGGTGGAGTTTTATAATAACGTCACTTTCCTCCATGGACATGGGATCCGTAGGGACTTCCGCGGCACCGATTCGGGATACCACCTGATCCACTTCTGGAAATCCCATGAGGATCTGTTCAATTTGCGTCGTGATTTCGACAGTCTTGCTCAGAGTGGTTCCTGTTTTCAGAACCGGTTGAATCACGAAGTCACCTTCATCGAGGGTTGGGACAAATTCACCTCCCATTCGGGAAAAGAGTATACCCACACCAACAAACATCCCTATGGCTACGAAGAGCACTGCCGACTGATGTCCCAATGCCCAACGCAGCGAAGGGTAGTATTTGCTTTGCAGGAAGGAAATAAGTCGGGTGGAGACTGTTTTCCTGGTGCTGTCAGCAGGTTTTATAAAGAGGGAAGCCATTACCGGTACGTAGGTGAAACAAAGGATCATGGCGCCAATGAGTGCGAAACAGAATACCAAAGCCATGGGACGAAACATTTTACCTTCTACCCCTACGAGCGAGAGTACGGGTATGAACACCATGATAATGATGAGCTGTCCGAATACTGCAGAGTGCATCATCTTGCTTGCAGCGTGGTGGGCTGTTTTATCAATCTTATTTCGGAGTTCTTTTCCAGGGAGGCCTGCGAGTTCCGTCTGTTGGTCGGTGATCTTGAAGGCAATGTATTCGACGATGATCACGGCTCCATCGATGATGATTCCGAAATCGATTGCTCCCAAACTCATCAGGTTGGCATCCACACCGAAAAGGTACATCAAGGAGAGAGCGAAGAGCAGACACAAGGGTATGACTGAGGCCACCACTAATCCTGAGCGTAGGTTCCCGAGTAGCAGAACAACGACGAAAATAACAATCAGACAACCCAGGATCAGGTTTTCGGCGATGGTGAAGGTGGTTTTTCCGATGAGTTCAGAGCGCTCTAAAAATCCATTGATGGAAACACCGGGAGGGAGGCTGCTTTGTATATGTGCCACGCGGTTTTTGACGGCCTCAATGACAGCTTTGGAGTTGGCTCCTTTGAGCATCATGACCTGGCCAAGCACTTTTTCGCCTTCACCGTTTCCGGTTATAGCTCCGAATCGTGTTGCGTTGCCATACCCCACTTCTGCAATGTCTCCAATGTACATGGGGATGCCCATTCTGCGAGTGATCACGATGTTTCGAATGTCGTCCAGCGAGCCGATCATGCCTTCGCTGCGTATAAAATAGGCCTGGTTGGTTTTTTCAATGTATCCACCGCCAGCCACTTGGTTGTTACTTTCCAGTGCTGCGTACACCTCTTCAACTGATAAATTCAAGCTGCGGAGTTTTTCGGGATTCAAGGCGACTTCGTATTGTTTTAGAAATCCGCCCCAGGTGTTTACTTCCACGACACCCGGTATACCCGATAGTTGTCGTTTCACGACCCAATCCTGTATGGTTCGCAGATCCATGAGAGAATACTGGTCGCGATGGGCTGAGTCCACTTCAAGGACATACTGATAAATTTCTCCCAGTCCGGTGCTGATCGGTCCCATGAAAGGAGCGCCGAAACCCTGTGGTATTTTTTCGGTAGCACTCTGGATTTTTTCCGAGATGAGTTGTCGGGGCAGGTAAGTGCCGATGCGGTCTTCAAAGACCACCGTTACCACTGATAAACCAAATTTGGAGATCGAACGGATTTCTTTGACATCCGGCAAATTGGCCATTTCGAGTTCGACAGGATACGTTAGGAATTTCTCGACGTCTTCTGTCGCAAGGTCGCGCGAGGTGGTAATGATTTGCACCTGATTGTTGGTGACATCGGGAACTGCACCGATTGGAATTTGGGTCAGGGCATAGATTCCAAAGCCAATGATTGCCAGGCTAAAAAGCAGGACAATAAGCTTGTGGTGGATACTGTAATGAATGATTCGATCTAGCATGAAAGGGGGAATAGATTCATGCCTCAAAGGTAGAAGTGGAAAGGGGTGTGAGGGGTCAGATTTCCCTTAAGATTGGCTTAAAATTGAGCGTTGCAGTCGTGCTGGATGTGTCGCTCTTCAAGGTGATTGTAGCGTCGATGGCCTTTGCACAGCGCTGGGCAATAGAGAGCCCCAATCCATTGCCGGGAATGTGCTTGTGTTCGAGTGGGGCTGATCGGAAGAATGCGTCAAAAACGTGATCCAGGTCTTCGGGCTTGATACCGATTCCAGTGTTTGTTACCGTGCAAACGTTCCACTCATTTTCGGAAAAGATGTGCACGAGAACAGTGCCGCCATCGTGGGAATATTTGATGGCATTACTGAGGACATTTTCGAGCATGAGTCGGGCGTGGTATTCAGGCACCTGAACAGATGGTGCTTCGCATAACAAATCAATCCGAACGCTTTTGGAAGCCATTTCTTCGCTTAGCTGGTGGGTGATCGAATCCACCAAATCCTTCAGATTGATTGCTGGTGAGTGTTGAACAGAGTCGGTGGCGTCAAGACGCGCGAGTAAGAGGAGTTGTTCCAGTGTTGAAGACATATTGTCTATTTCCGACAAGCAATAGTTGATCTTGTCTTGGTATTCCTCTTCTGTCCTGGATTTTCGAATCAAGACTTCAAGCGTTCCCCGCAGCGTTGCCAGGGGTGTTCGCAGTTCATGGGATGCATCAGAGGTGAACTGTTTCTCTCGATCAATGGCTTTTTCAATACGTTCGAGTAATGCGTTGAAGTGTGTTGAAAGTTCGTAAAGCTCGTCTTTGTGGGCAGGCAACTGGACCCTTTCCGTGAGGGTGTTGCGGGTAATGCGCGACATGGTCCGGGTCATTTCTACGACCGGAGCCATACTTTTTCCGGCCAGGAAGCGAGAGAAAAAATAGAGTCCGGCGGTAATAGTGAGGTAGGCAATAATGAGTGTGTTAAGCAGGGTAATCAGAATGGAATGAGCCGATTCAGAGGACATTGCGGCCACAATATATCCTTTTACGTGTCCGTCGTGCTCTAGCGGTATACGCATCATGCGTATGCAGCGATCATTGAGCATGGCATCGTGATGCTTGTCGAGTATGGTTGGATCATTT
>JAGQVX010000182.1 GCA_020437755.1 Flavobacteriales bacterium | reverse complement strand
ATTCAAAACGATATTTTAAAGGAGTTTATGGTGCGGAATACCTATATCTATCCGCCGGCTCCCAGCATGCGCATTATTGCGGATATTTTCAAGTACACTTCCGAGCATATGCCGCGCTTTAATAGCATCAGTATCTCGGGTTACCACATGCACGAAGCAGGCGCGCCGGCCGATATTGAATTGGCATACACGCTGCTCGACGGACTGGAATACGTCCGAACGGGTATCAATGCTGGGATGGACATCGATACGTTCGCGCCACGATTGTCGTTTTTCTGGGCTATCGGTATGAATCATTTCATGGAAATCGCCAAGATGCGCGCCGCACGCGTGATTTGGGCCGAGTTGATCCGCCAGTTCAACCCGAAGAATCCCAAGTCCATGGCGCTGCGAACGCATTGTCAAACTTCAGGCTGGAGTCTGACCGAGCAAGATCCGTACAACAATGTGGCCCGTACCTGCGTGGAAGCCCTGGCTGCAGCCATGGGAGGGACACAAAGCCTGCACACCAACGCACTCGATGAAGCCATCGCTCTGCCAACGGATTTTAGTGCTCGTATTGCGCGAAACACGCAGATTTACTTGCAAAAAGAAACATCGGTTTGTAAAAATGTGGATCCATGGGGCGGTTCGTATTACGTGGAAAAACTTACGGCCGACTTGATTGAAAAAGTGTGGCAACACGTTGATGAAATCGAGTCCATGGGAGGCATGGCCAAAGCGATTGAGTCCGGTATTCCCAAACTGCGTATTGAGGAAGCTGCTGCCCGAAAACAAGCCCGAATCGATTCGGGTCAAGATATTATTGTGGGGGTTAACGCCTTCGAAACCAGCGAAGAAGCGCAATTGGATATCCTGGAAGTGGACAATCAGGCCGTTCGAGAAGGACAAGTCGCCCGACTCCAAGAATTGCGCAATACACGAAATCAGGATGCGTGCAAAGCTTCTTTGGAGAAGTTGGAGGCATCCGCCAAATCGGGTAGTGGAAATTTGTTGGAATTAGCTATTGACTGCGCCCGAAACCGCGCTAGTCTGGGAGAAATTTCCAACGCTATGGAAGCTGCTTTCGGTCGGTATCGTGCACAGACATCCGGTGTTAGTGGAGTATATTCGTCAGAATCTATGAATGATCAGGACTTTATAAAAGCAGGTGAAATGGCTAGGGAATTCGCCCGAATCAGCGGCCGACGCCCACGGATAATGGTAGCCAAAATGGGGCAGGACGGACATGACCGCGGCGCAAAAGTAATCTCCACAGGGTTCGCCGATATTGGATTTGACGTGGATATTGGTCCGCTTTTCCAAACTCCTGAAGAAGCCGCCAAGCAAGCTATTGAGAATGATGTCCATATTTTGGGCGTGTCATCTTTAGCGGCCGGACATAAAACACTTGTTCCTCAAGTTATCAAAGCGCTAGAAGATCGTGGAAGGGGAGATATTCTGGTTGTGGCAGGCGGGGTGATCCCTCAACAGGATTACGACTTTTTATTTGAGGCAGGGGTCGCGGGTGTCTACGGACCGGGAACCAAGATCGCACGCGCAGCTCAAGAACTCTTGGATATTCTTATCAAAGCATGGTCTTGATCGGGTAGGGTGTAAGGATCTGAAACTTTTCCTTTATTCATTCCCCGGACGAAACTCATCGAAGGTTCCGTCTGTGTAAAATACAATGACGTGTTTTATGGACTTTGCAGTGCCGGCAACCGGTACTTTCCGAACTACGTTTTCCTCAGATACGTTTTGCGATGGTGACAATTCTACCTTTTCTTCATTAGCCGGATTTGTTACAGGTGTAACACTGCTAAAAGCTTCTCCTTTTCCATGAAGCAACCAGGCTGTATTCAGCTCGGGAAATGTCGTTGAAAGTCTTGATATAAAGTCAAAACTAGGCTTGTTTCGCCCGCTGAGCAGGTGGCTTACGGCAGACCGCTGAATGCCCATTTTTTCAGCAAATTCACGGGGGCTCAACTGCGTTTTTTCCAGGATTAAAGCAATACGCTCACTAAACATTACAAATGTAAATTACGTGTTTTACGGATGTAAATATACTGGTTTTACAGTCACTTCAATACGAATAGACACTTTACAAATGTAAATCTTAACTTCACTACCAGGTTCGTTAACCGCAATTAATGGGTTAGAAATCTAGTTTAAGTAAGGAGGTCTAACTAGCAGATAAATAGTCGATTAGACTTGATTGATTACGATTGTAACAGGCTTGATTAAGCCAAAAACAGACCTGATTGTATGTTCGTTCCCCTCAGAAACTCTTCAACTGACATACGTTTTTTACCTTCCATCTGAAGTTCGACAATCGAAACAGATCCGAATTCACATCCCACGTGGAGGTAGCTTTTTTGATCGGTGTCAACCTGTCCGGGTTGGAGCTGAGTGTCGATCATTTCTGTTCGGTACACCTTAACCGTTTTGCCTTCCCACAGGGTCCAGGCTGCCGGATAAGGAGATAGTCCTCGAACCAGATTGTGCACGTGTTGGTTGGTCTGATGCCAATCTATGCGGCAATCTTCACGAAAAAGCTTGGGCGCCGGCTTCAGAAGGTTGGGATTCTGAATGAGTTCGCTCTGAACGGTAGGCTCGGCCTGGTCAAGCGCTATGGTATTGACCGTATGCAGTAGGGTCTGAGCACCTATCACCATCATGCGGTCGTGTAGTTCTCCGGCTGTTTCGTTGGGGCCAATAGGGAGAAGACTTTGCTCAATTACGGAGCCGGTGTCTATATGTTCGTTGATGAAGAAAGTGGTGACTCCGGTTTCCTTCTCTCCGTTGATAACCGCCCAATTGATCGGTGCTGCCCCTCGATATTGAGGGAGAAACGATCCGTGCAGATTGATCGTCCCTTTTGGCGCTTTCTGCCATACTATTTGCGGAAGCATGCGAAAGGCCACAACTACATACAGATCTGCATTCCAGATGTCAAGTTGCGCTAGAAAATCTTCCGATCGCAGCTTTTCGGGCTGTGCCAACGGAAGACTGTGTTCCAAAGCATATTCCTTGACAGCCGACGCTCGAAGCTTCTTACCTCTTCCTGCAGGCTTGTCGGGTACAGTTACCACTCCCACAATATCATGTGCACTCTTATTCAATATGCTAAGGGATTCAACCGCAAACTCGGGAGTTCCCATGAAGACTATTCTCAAACTTTTCACGTCCAAATTTTCGGCAAAACTACGCCTATACTTTCTGATACTTCCAATTGGTGTAGCGCAATACCAGTATACTTAAAACCACAATCATTCCGAAATACAGATAATCGTTCATCCATACTCTATAGATAGGTTGCGGATTGACTACCGCGACATAATAGGTCAACACGAGATAGGTTACGCTTGAGGTTACTTCGATGAATGCGGCATATCGGGTTTTGCCCGAACCTTCAACGGTGTTCAAAAAGATAGAACTGAAACACGCCAGTAACAAGGCCGGATAAACAGTCAGCATGGAACGCCGGGTGAGCATTTGGATGTGCTCATCCTGGGTGAATATCCCCGAGATAAAATCGGGATACAGAATCATTCCGTGACTCAAAAGCAGCATTCCGCCTACGTTAATGACAATTAGCCTCCTTAACAAAACGGGAAATAAATCTTGTCGTTCTTGTGCAATGGTTGAGGATACAAAGGTTTTGGTTGACTGCGATATCCCCAGAATAGACACAAACACCAACAAATACATGAACCGAATGATTTGTCCCGACATCAATTCCTGTTCACCAAGCTTCTCTACCATCATGAAAAACACCGTCCAGGTAGCCAGTGCCACAGCTTGTTGCCCCATAATAGGCAACGATATTTTGAGAATATGTCGGCTTTGGCTCCATGAAAAGGTGCGAAGGGCAGCGCCTATTCCGAATTCCTTAAAAATCCCGGTTGCCATGGAATACCCCCACAAGAACGTAATGTTGATGACTTCGGCCGTAAGTGTAGCAATAGCGGCACCTTGAATGCCCATGGGTTCAAATCCGAAATGACCAAAAATCAACACCCAGTCGAGTCCTAAATTAACCAAGGCGGTAACTGCAGTGGAGTAGATCAACACCCGGGTTCTACCCAGTCCCATGTACATTCCGGCAATAACCAGTGCGGGGATGTAGACGATCAGACTGAAAAACCGAATTTCCATGTACTCCGTCATGTACTGTCGCACCACCTCGGAATTCACCAGGAATTCAAATAAGGGCCCCATTGTGAGTAGCATGAGAACCAATATGCCAATAGACATGGCAATCGATAAATAAAAAGTATTGGAAAACACCGTGCCTACTTCACGAGGGAGGTGTTGGTTGTACCGCCGGGCAATAATAATTTGCGCTCCACTGGCCAGTCCAATACCAAGCATGATAAGGGTAACGAACAGCATCGACCCCAGTCCGGCGCCATTCATAACGTTCATACCCACCTGACTCAGGAAGGCATTGTCCGTAATGGTAACCAAAAACTGAACGAATCCCCCGAGAGAAATGGGGATGGCTACCTTCAGTAGATTTCGATAGGAAATATCCAGTTCAGGACGACTTGTCGTTTCGCTCATACCACTTGGCAATAATCCGTTCGCTGGCCCGTATCGATTTTTTCAGCCATTGGCCGTAAAGTTCGGACTTTTCTTCTGCGCTTAATCCGAAGTTGATCTTTTGAATGTCTAGTTGTCGCCTGGATTCATACAGGCACAAAGCCGCTGCCACTGATATGTTGAAGCTCTCTGTGAATCCGTACATAGGTATGCGTGCGTAGGCATCCGCCAAATGGTGTACCTGCTCCGAAATTCCGGCTTTTTCCGTCCCAAAGACCAGTGCAACAGGTTGAGAAAAGTCGATTTCGTGAATGTCCTGATCATCTTTATGGGGTGTCGTGGCTACGATGCGATATCCTTGTTCTTTCAATAGGTTCAGGCACGCCGGAGTATTGTTGGTGCCTTCATTGTGGCGGTGTACCGACAACCACTTGCCCGACCCCAGGGCGATTCCTTTGGTAAGCTCGAACTCATTCTTGTTTTCAATGACGTGTACATCCTGAATTCCAAAGCAGTCGCAACTTCGCAGCACTGCGCTGGCATTGTGCGGCTGGTAGAGGTCTTCAAGCACAACGGTGATCTGACGGGTGCGCATGTGCAGGATTCGCTGGAACTGTTCTTTTCGTTCTTCAGTAACCAGCTCTTC
>JAGQVX010000181.1 GCA_020437755.1 Flavobacteriales bacterium | reverse complement strand
TTGTAGACACCGTCGCCATCATAGTCCAAAAACGGGGCTAGCTGATACACTTCGCCGTTATCGGGATTGCCATACACCGGGTAGGTATAGAACACTTCCGGCGTTTGGTAGTTGGGATCGGGCGTACACTCGGGGTTGTTGAGGCAATCAAAATGAGCCACATGCATGAGCGACTGAATCCGATACAGTTTCCACACCTGGTCGAACTCCTCGCACGACTGCGCTTGCAATCCCTTCAACGAGAGAGGCCCCGGATAAAAGTCGGTACCTTCTGAACCAAACCTGCCGCCGGCAAGGCGCAGCTGCTGATCGGGGGTGAGGCCACCCATCCAAAAGTTTCCGGCGTACATGCTGCTTACTCCACTCCCCGCAGGGACTTCGTAGCGTGGCTCATATACATCAGGGTCACTCCAAATCATTTGACCCACATTGATGAGCGCATTCACATTGTTGATGTCGAGCGTTGCCGACCCGGTGGGTTCTTCACAATCCTGGGCGTTTCCCCATTTGGCGCATGCCATAACCAGGAGCAATAAAAAGCTGTAATGATGAATAGTCGTTTTCATAGTGTTAGAATAATAGGTTGCTGCTTATTCGAATATAAACGTTAATTAAAAATTATCGAGATCGATAGGACGGGTAATTCCAAACCATTTGATAATGCGCTCCCCTACTCCGGGAACGTCCACGTGGATGATATACACCCCGCCGGCAATGGGTACCTGCTTTTCATTTTTAAGATCCCAGTCCAGACTCGTAAGCGGATCAGATTTGGAATAACTGCGTACCAACGTTCCTGATACCGAGTAAATCGAAACGGTACATTCCTCAGGCAGATTGGTGATTTTCACGCGGTTATCGAGCTTACTCGTCTCATATTCACTGAACGCATAGTACGGATTGGGCACCACGTTGATCATGGCCAATGCGTCCTCCAAAACGGCGATATTCTGGGTCTCGGTCTGCCATTGACTTATAGAAAAATGATACATGGGATTCCAGTTGTTTTGGGAAGTGCTGACATCCGTCAAATCGCTATTTCCCGGACGATAGGCACTGTAGGGCTGCGACACGCGCAAATGAATGGTGGCCTCTCCGGGGACCAGTCCGTCGGCAGGATCTTTCCACGCATAATCCTCATTGAGAATAGCCGAGCCTACCCAGGTACACGACTTCCAGGTTTCGAGTTTGTCGAAGGTACTTCCCGAAGAAAGGCCTTCGTACAGAGCCACACCCTGATCATAAGCCGGTATCCAATCTTCTTGCTCATCGTAGCGTGTATTCTTGAAGATGTAGATCCAATGCTGACCGCCGGCGAATATCTGAAACAGCTCATTGTCAACCCGGGCAGATGGATTCCAAAGCATGTCATCTCCATTATCAGCGGGCATATCGGAATCCTCTCCAAACGCCATGTTTAATCGTTCACCGGTGCTCACATCAATGGCATATCCGGGAAACCATCCCATACCTTTGGGTTGAGTGCCATTGAGGGTCGCTTCGGCCGCACTACCGCCCTGCGCCACCGTCTTTCCGCTGCGATCCACCGAGTCGTGATCGCGCAGCTTCATTTTGGTAGCCTCGCCTTCCGACCGCAATTCATTGGGCTGCATTTCCAGTACCGGACAGCGGGTCCACAACTCCCGGTTGGGTGTTATCACCACATCCACATTGTTCAGGTCTTTGAGGCGCGGAATATGCTCTCCGAATCCGGTATTGACCACATCATCGGCTCGCGGGGCAACGGTGTTGACATACACACCATCCACCCAGTCGCTCCATGAGGTGAGGCAATAGGGCGACCAGGTGCCGCCCAGTAGTTGTTCATAGTTTTCGTCGGGATCGTTAAATGGAACAGGGTTTTCAACGGTCGGATCGGGAGGCCATACGTCGTTGAAGGCAATTTCAAAATCGGTAGCTTCTTCACCGGCACCTTGTGATCCTGATCGAATCCAATTCAGTTCGGTAAAGCTATCATCGTCCTTAACTCCCAACAGCCATGGGAAATCACCGTGGAAATCAATTGAGGCGGAGATCAAATCGGTATAATTCCCGTAGCTGTCGGAGTAGTAGGATTGCACCGGCCGGACTGAAATTCCGTGTCCGGGTATAATTTCTTCATAAGGGCTATTCAGCAAATGTGAAGCCTCGTAAATGACCGTACCTGTTTCGGCATCACTGAGGGTCCAACTCACCGTACCGGAGGGGAGATCCCCGTTATCCGGATTGATACGGAGGACATAATCCCGATCTTTAAGTTGCAGCGGATCAATTACTTTCACCTCTACCGGCGAACCTTCGGCGGTGTATTCGAGTAAATCGGCTCTCCAGGGAGGTCCACTCATAATGAGGTCGTGCGCCGCTTGCGAAATCATGAGTTCGCGACCACTATTGCCTTTCCCTTCAATACGGGTGAGCGGAATATGATCTCCATAAGCCAGGTGAGTTGTTGTTCCTCCCGCTTCCGGTGCCACATTGTGGGGGATGGCGGTATAGGTACGAATCGACATTCCCGGCGCCTTGCGCGATGCTTTGTAGGGCTTATACTGTCCAAATCCCGAATTGGGGTTGTAGGGTTCATATTCGTTCCAGGCATACGCCAAAACGATAAAATGATAAGCCCTGTGGTTGATGAGGCGCGCGTCTCCTGTGGCAAAGGCATCGCTGGTAATGTAAAACGAATGGAGAATTCCTTCATTCGGACCATCAGCCATAAGGGTCGGCACGGCCATTCCAATGGTAGGATCCTGCCCGTAGTTGATGATTTGTGTGATTGAATCCTGCACATCAGTGGTATAAATCAATCGGGCGAGTTCCACATTATTGAGGTCTGAAACCGACACATCTTCATTCTTCAGCTGGTACACCTGATATCCCTGAAAAACGTATGAACGTTGGGCTTCCGTCATAAACTCCCCGTTGGAATTAAGCTCCTGAATAAGCGGATCCAATTCGGTGTACTGCTCGTGAAAGTTGTTGGAAATGGGATTGTCATTCGACAAATTGAGAATGATCTGCCGATCGAGTTCCTGCACTTCTACATCGGGTGCATCGGGTCCGTCGATAATCTCAAAACAGTGGTTGAAAAGAGCCTGTGCCTTGTCGTCGGCCAGTCGCATAAGCTCCACCGAAGCAAGTGGACCACCCCCTTCGGCACGTGCATACACCACACCTACGGTGATGTTGTTGCGGGCTCCGGGTTCAAGGGTAAACGGTCCGGCCGATTGCAGCAGTCGGCGGTCACCGGCCGGATTATCTTCATCATATTCAGTCCATGGAGCAAGTTGTTGTCCATCTACGCCCCAACCAATAGGATCGGTATCACCCGGAAACATGTAGTCGGCACAAATGCCACCGCCATCAGTATCGAATCCGTCTTCGCCGTACGTAAGGCAGCCGTTGTTCCTCCAATAGCCGGTGAGGTATCCGTAGTACTCTGCGGCATTCTGTGGATCACCATTCATCGCTGTAGAGTTGTTGTAGAACACGAACTTGCGCATGCCAAAACGCTCATTGTCGATGATGTCGTCACCATATCCAATACCAATCCCCTCGTAGGGAATTCCATTTTGAGCCACGGCGTCACTGAAGTCCAGCGTTAGTGGATTGTCGATTCCGTCGGCATCCTGAAACGGACCTTCAAAGAAGTCAATTCCAATTGCCGGCGGCTGGGCACCATATCCCGGTGAATTCCCCGAAGGCTGGTCGAAGTCATCCTCATTGTAGCAATATGCCAGTCCACGAGACACGTCACAACCCACGTAGTCATCGTCCGAAAATCCGAGGTCGGCATCGGTCCACTGACCAAAGTACGTGTCTTCCAACGTCTTTGTACCCTGATTGATCATGAGGTAGTTGTAGAAGGTCATATTGTTGATCTCGTCGTTGGAGGCAAAAGCGAATGCCTGCGCGCGAATCTCCATGCCTATGGGTTCACCCTGGGTTTCGGTGTGGATATTCCCCTTGTCGTTGAAAATCCAGTACATATTGAAATCTCCATACAAGGGAACCTTGGTTTCGCGCGAACGGCGGTCGCAATCAATCTCACCGAGAATATCAAAGGCCGGATAGTCACCTGAGTTCGGATCATACACTCCGTCGGAGTCAAATCCGCCCCCGTCAAAATCGTAAAATGGCGCCAGGTAGAACTCCTGTCCTTGGGACACATTGCCATGAGCCGGCCAGTCGTAGAAATAACCGGGCGTGGCGTAGTTGGGGAACTCGGTAACCTCATCACAAAATGGGTCTGACTTGCACTCCCAATAAGCACGATGGCGCTCGATATCTTGCCGGTAACTCACAAAAAAGCGGTCGTACTGCTGACACGTTGTGGGATCAATTTCAGCCGTGTTTCGGGATAGCGGTCCGGCCCAGAAGTCATTACCTTCCCGATAATCTACGGCAGCAATTTTAAGCTGGTGTGTTCCTTTTTCCAAACCACCCATCCATAGCGCTCCGGCATAGATGGCTGAAACGCCTCCTCCTGCCGGCACCTCATAGGCAGCGCGGTTGATGGAACGATCTTGCCACATGCTGCCTCCGGTTTCGATCAGTGCACGCACATTGTTCCACTCCATATCCATAATTCCGGTAGCCGGTGCACAACCCGCCGCTCGTGGTGCGGCCTGTTCTTGCACTCCTGAATCGTTGCTTTCCGAACTTACATAGCGGTAAGCCCAGGTTTCGTAGGGATACAACACGGCTATGGCAATCCATGCCACAACCCATGATTTATAGTTGATTTTCATAGGTTTTAGGTTGGTTTTTATCTCATGATTTGAACCTAAATTAGCCTATTCATACAGAAGTATTATTGTCGATTCACCTCACAAAAACGGTAAATTATACAGGTCAAAAATTGGAATCCAAAGAAGACTCCATTTATCGGTCGGAACCATGCAGGCAACGGTTGATGATTGCGAGTGAGCGGTTAAATATGGATTCGGGAGGGACGAGAAGAAATTCGCCCTGTTTCATGGGTTGTGAGTCTGGTTCACCTGCATGAGTCGCGACCCTCGGGGCGGCACCCTCAAGCCCAATATCGCAAAATATGGGTGCGATAAATCGCCGCCCGTACCGATGATTGATGACTCAGCAAATCGTTAAACATGAGCCACTTATCCTCTTCACGCTTGTTACACGCACTCTTGCAGAATCGACCCTCGGGGCGGTACCCTCAAGCCCAATATCGCAAAATTAGTTCGTCTGAAGATTCAGGTCAATTCCGGATTGAAGGAGTGTA
>JAGQVX010000180.1 GCA_020437755.1 Flavobacteriales bacterium | reverse complement strand
GTGGTTCCCCACATTTCTTCGAATTCCAGCGTGTAGGCGCGCACAAGCGACTGATCCTGAATACATATCATATTGTTGAAGTCCCAACCCATGTTAGCCCAGGTATGATTTGTGCTGCCGGTAATGACCCAGGTGTTGTCGACAGCTTCGCGGTCGATCACGATGAATTTATTGTGCATGATACCCACGGGATTTCCTGCCAGAATAGGGATGGAAGGATCCAGATCGTCCAGTTCAATGTTTTCAAGTTCTTCGTCGGTAATGTACCGCACCGTTACCCCGTTGTTGTGAGCCGTATTGATAGCGCTGATAATGGATGCGTCGCACCCCTGCACATCATACATGGTGATATCGAGCGTGCTTTGAGCCATACCAATGTATTCTACAATTGTAGCAATAATGTCAGCATCGTAGATTGCATCGCTCACAGTGGCCACTTCGGTATCCACCGGATGATTGAAGTAAACCTTGATTTCTCCGCTACTTTCGGAAGCCGTGCATACCACGCGTTCTACCACCGGCGTGCTGTTTTCGGCGTCTTGCGAAACGGCTTGAATGTAGTAGACGGTGGCCGGTGTGAGTCCGGAAAGTTGAACGGTGTGCTCGGTTACCAGTTCGTCGAGTTGAATGCTTCCAAGTTCGTATTGGGTAGTGAGGCCGTAGTTGAGGATGGTGTTGGATGGTGCATTGGTCGTCCAGTTTATGTCCATGGAGGCATTCGCCAAATTGTATTCCTCGGGTTGATTGACGTAGTATAACGGTGATGCCAATTCCACATCTGAAGCCTGCGTTGGGAGTATTTTGGCAAAGTCGAATGAGAAGTAGCCAATCCCCTGAATATTGTATTCCACATCTTGCGATGCGACGAAGAGGTAAATCAGGTCATCCACGACAAGTGTGCCTGAGCCGTCGTTGACTTCGAATTCATTGAATCCTAAGTCAGGATTGGTGCATACCGCACCTTCAACGCGAATGAGAACTCCTTCGTAGTCTTCCATGTTGGCATCGGCTGTAGAAACGGTTACCGGTTCAGGTAGAGGATTGCCGGTTGATACCACTTCAAAGTTGGTCACGCTGCCCAATTCTGTAAGGGTGAAGTATTCCGTCACTGTGGCAGTGAGGGTCACCTGATCTCCAACACTGGGATTTTGTACCTGGTCGTAAACATAAATTCCGTTCCATGCGCCCGTGCCATCCTGAATGAAATAGCCATCGGCAGCAACACCGGTAACAATTCCACCTGTATTTACGGATGAATTGGCTAAGGGAGATGCACTTTGCTGACCTTGAATTTCATAGATGGTTTGACCTGAAGTGGTCAGCATGGAAATCACAGCAATAAAGAGAAGAAGTTGTTTCATGGTGAGGGCTTTGGGGCAAAGTAACTCATTTCAAGTCAATTGTAAACGCGCCAATATTAGCAAGTCGTTAAACCTTTCCTCGTTTCCTACGTCTAAGGGGGTACCTTCGTAGGAAGTGGACGTTATGTTTACAACAATTCCGAAAGGTCGGATACTGAACTACGCTCAATTGCGTTAACTTCAAGAAGCCAAACCGATTAACTATGAATAGATTAAAACGATCTCTGATTGTCATGGGTCTCCTGCTACCCTTTAGTCAGAGCTGGTCGCAAGTCTACGACGATTACATTGGTGCCGGACATGATAACGGAATTTCCGTTACGTCCAGCAGCGAGTCAGACGGCACCAACGACGCCAATACCATCAATGGTTTTGGACTGGATCAACACCTCATCGACGCCTCCCGTTTTCTGGGGCAGGCCACGCTGGGATACAATTATGAAGATATTGAGTACTGTGCTCAGTTGGGAATTGAGAACTGGATCGACGAGCAAATCGCGATAGAGGCGGGTTCCTACAATGACACCGTACATGAAATCTGGGATTACTTCGTAGAGGAGTACATCGACATGTGGGGTATTGGTCCGCTGGAAGACCTGCCTGTCTTTGCCTACAGCCTTTACTGGCGTATGGCGTGGTGGAATAATATCATGAAGTCGGATGATGTATTGCGACATCGGGTAGCACTTGCACTCAGTGAAATCCTGGTGATTTCTGAGAATTCCGACCTGAATACCAATGCATTTGGAATGTCGCACTACTACGATATGCTGTATCAAAATGCTTTTGGGAATTATGAGGATATTCTCATGGGCGTGACCTATCATCCGGCGATGGGTTACTATTTGTCGCATCTCAACAATGAAAAGACCAATGAAGCTGAAAACATTCATCCCGATGAGAACTATGCACGGGAGATTATGCAGCTATTCACTATTGGGTTGTTTGAGCTGAACGACGACGGAACCATTCAGTATGACGAGAATGAACTGCCGATTCCGACCTATGACAACGATGACATCCATGAACTCGCAAAAGTGTTCACGGGTCTTGGTCCGGCGCAATACTGGTGGCCATGGGAAGATTTGTCTTCGGTTGAAGTGATTTGGGGAAGTGCTTCGAACACGGTACCTACCATCAATTTGGAGATGCCTATGGTGATGTTTGAGGAATGGCATGAACCGGGTGAGAAGTTTCTTCTAAATGAACAGGTTATTCCATCAGGACAAAGTGGAGATCAGGATATTGCTATGGCGGTGAGCAGTTTGTTCAACCATCACAACACCGGTCCTTTTATCGCAACTCGTTTGATTCAGCGACTGGTTAAGTCAAATCCAACACCGGAGTATGTAGAGCGTGTAGCTGCCGTCTTCAACGACAATGGAAACGGAGATCGTGGTGATTTGGGAGCTGTTGTAAAGGCGATTCTTCTCGATGAAGAAGCGCGCGATTGCTCATGGATCGATATGGATGACAGCGGAAAAATGCGTGAACCTCTTATCCAGTATTCGCAGTGGTTGCAAGCGTTTGATGCAAGCAATGTATCCGGGAATTTCTGGAACGCAGGCTTCACCTGGTTTGCGGCTACCGGACAAAGTGCGCTGGCGGCGCCAACAGTATTCAATTTCTTCCTTCCGGAATACGCTCCTCCCGGACCGATTACCGATGCAGAACTTGTAGCCCCCGAGTTTCAGATCATGACTTCGAGTTCGACTATCAATACGGTGAATACCTTGTATTATATGTTCCTCATTGACTACTATGGGGAAGTCTCTACGGTGTCGGACGATTTGATCCCCGGACAACCTGAATACGACCCGGGGCAGATGAATGCTGATGATACCATTACGTTGGATCTGAGCGACGAATTTGCGCTGGTCGATGATCTTGATGCTTTGATGAAGCGTCTGGATATACTGCTATGTGCGGGTAATATGTCGGAAGAAACCAAGCAGACCATTACTTCGGTAGTAGATAATTTCTTTGGTGAGCCTAACCTCACCATCAAAACGGCCATATTCCTGACCCTTGTCTCACCGGATTACGTAATCCAGAAATAAGAAGATCATGTCTAGAAAACATATATCCAGAAGAAAATTCATAGGTCAGGCCAGTTGTGCAGCATTGGGAACTACCACTGCGCTCAACTCTATCCTGCACCTCGATATGATGGGCAAGCTCACAGCGCCCACTTTACGTCCGATGCGCAGACAGGACGGAACTTATAAGGCGATGGTTTGCATCCTGCTCGCCGGCGGAAACGACAGTTACAATATGTTGATTCCTACCTCCACGGATCAGTACAATACGTATTCGACTTCAAGGTCCAATTTGGCACTCCCTTCGGGAGACTTGCTGGCATTGAACTATACCGATGGCAATGGCGTAAATTACGGTCTGCATCCTTCGATGCCCGAGGTTCAGCAGCTTTTCAATGACGGAAAGCTCGCTTTTGTGTCGAATGTGGGAACGTTGATTGAGCCCACCACCAAGACCCAGGTGTTGAACCAAACCGTTCCGTTGCCTGTAGGATTGCTTTCTCACTCCGACCAGGCACGTCATTGGATGTCTTCAGTTCCACAATCCCGACAAGCCAACGGCTGGGGAGGGCGAATTGCCGATATCGTCTCGTCGCTCAATTCGAATCAAAACGTTTCGATGGGTATCAGTCTGTCGGGAACGAATCTGTGGCAATTGGGTGCTGATCACAGCGAGTATGCCATTCAGAACTACGGTAGTGGTAGTGTAGGGATTCAAGTTTTGGAGAGTGGACAGCTATTCGAACAAATTATTGGTGGAGGTGTGGAAAGCATGCTTAACCAAACGTATCAGGATATTTTCAAGCAGACGTACCGCGACAAGATTCTTTCTTCGCAAAGTCAGCATGAAGAGTTTAGTGCTGCTATTGATGGAGTGGAGCCGTTTGCGACTATGTTCTCGGACAATCCTCTTTCACAGGACCTTCACATGATTGCTAAAGCTATTGCGGCTAATGGAACGTTGGATGTTCAGCGACAAACCTTCTTCGTGAATTTTGGCGGGTGGGATCACCATGATGAGGTACTCGATAATCAGGCCGCGATGCTGGCTATTGTGAGTCAGGCATTGAGTGAATTTTACTCGGCACTTGAGGAAGTCAACCTGGCCGATTGTGTTACTACGTTTACGGCTTCTGATTTTGCAAGGACGCTATCGAGCAACGGCAATGGAACCGACCACGCATGGGGAGGAAATGCCATTGTGATGGGAGGTAGTGTTCAGGGCGGACAAATTTATGGTGAATACCCTGACCTTGCTATCGCAAGTGATATTGAAGTTGGAGGAGGAGGAGTATTGATACCTCAGATCTCTACCGATGAATATTTCGCGGAGTTGGCGATGTGGTTTGGAGTACAGGATTCAGATTTCGAATACCTGTTGCCCAACCTCGGAAACTTCTTCGAAGTAGGAAGCGGTCAGCCGCTGGGATTTATGAACCTCTAACCGAACGAAAATGAAAAATATCAAACATAGTATTTCGGGTGTTTTATTGTTGTGCGGTGTGGCGGTAGCCCATTTGGCGAATGCCCAGTGCAATGGCGGACACAGCACCGACCCGACCGATGCGTGGATTAGCTGTACAGGTACGGAAAACCCTAATCCCGCCCGCACGCAGGAACACTGGATTATGTACGACTTTGCGAACTTATACGCATTGGAGCAGTCGATTGTGTGGAATTATAACGTGCCCGGCGATACTGATAAGGGAATCAAAACCATTATTATCGACACGAGCACCAATGGAACAAGTTGGAATGAATGGGGAACCATTGTAATTGATGAAGCACCCGGACAAGACACCTATGAAGGTGAGATGGGGCCGGATTTTAATGGGGTGGCCGCGCGCTACGTGTTGATTTCTGTGGTCGATAACTGGGGCGATGCGAGCTGTCAGGGCTTTGCTGAGATCAAGTTCAATATTGGT
>JAGQVX010000017.1 GCA_020437755.1 Flavobacteriales bacterium | reverse complement strand
GTCGTGGTGCATGCTGAAATTCAATGAGTTAAAAGGTTGGGTCCGACAAGTAGGAATCGTATTTGCCTTGCTTGCTCCTTTAATGATCGGTTTGCTCGCCTCGCGAGCAGGGATATTGGCCTTTGGAGTCCTTGCGGTGTATTTTTTCATCCGGGCGGTATGGAAGCGAGGAGCTTTCTCCACACGAATGTGGTTCTTAAGTGTAGTCATGTTTGGAGCTTCACTGGCTTTTCCAGCCACGGTTCATCGCGTGGAATCCGCAATGGATAGGGGCGAAGATGTGGGAGCCACCGAGAAAAAGTCAAGCTCTCAAGTGCGTTTGGTTACCTGGAAAAACGCCCTCACCTTAATGAGAAATTATCCTCAAGGAGTAGGGACAGGTGATGTTACCAACGAACTGGTCCGCTTATATGATGAGCAAGGAGAATTGACGGCTTCGGAAAAGAAACTGAATGCACATAATCAGTACCTGCAGACGGGTGTCGAACTGGGCTGGTTGGGACTGCTGGTTTTGCTGTCTACCATGGTGCCACTGGCGTTGTATGCTATGCGAAAACGTTGGGAGTTGGCCTTGATCTTCCTATTCCTGATTGCCTTCAACATGCTTTTTGAGTCTTTTCTTGAACTGCAAATGGGAATCATGTTCTATTGTTTCTTCCTCAGTTTTTTTACCTGGCAATCGCTTCAAAAAGATGAACTTGTCTGAATACCTGCAGCCCACCTCGTTCTTCGATGGTGAACACCCGCAAGTGGGTGTGTTTACCGATGCACACGTTGATGCGGATAGCTTGGTTGATCGTGCTGTGCAGATCTACCAAGCCGTGCGAGATGAGTTCCAGTACCAACCTTTTGACATCCGGTTAAAAGCGGAACAGCTGCATTCGAGTCAGATATGCAACAAGGGTTTTGGTCATTGCATCGACAAAGCCTCCTTCTTAATCAGTTGCTGCCGACACCTGGGCATCCCGGCCCGACTGGGGCTGGCGCGCGTTCGCAATCATGTTGGAACAGAACGACTGGAGCAGATTTTGGGAACCAATGTACTTGTACCACACGGTTATGTGGAGATGTATTTGGATGATAAATGGGTAAAATGCACCCCGGCATTCGACAAGGGGATGTGCCGGAAACTGGGTGTTGAGGTCCTTGAATTTAACGGGAAGGACGATTCCATTTTTCAACCCTACGATCGCGAAGGAGCCGACTTTATGGAGTACCTCGAAGATTATGGCACTTTTGCCGACTTACCATTGGACTTCATCATTGAGTTGATGAAAAAAGAGTATCCGCAATTTTTCGACGGTACCGGGTTTATTCGACTACTGTAACAAGCAATGCGGAAGAGGTTTCCGGACTTTATTCTTATCCGGCGTTGACTCCTTTTCGAACTTCAGTTTTTTCTTGAGCAAAGTGGTTGGCAGCGCTCACAAATCCAACAAATAACGGATGTGGCTTGGCCACAGTTGATTTGTACTCCGGATGGAACTGACAAGCAACAAACCAGCGGTGGTTATCGAGTTCTACAATTTCAACCAAACCACTGTCGGGATTGATACCTGTTGCATGCATGCCATTGGAATCAAATTCCTGCATGTACTCATTGTTAAACTCAAACCGATGGCGGTGTCGCTCCTCAATTTCTTCTTTGTTGTAAGCTTTCTGTGCTTTGCTACCTTCCTTAAGTGAGCATGGATAGCTTCCGAGTCGCATGGTACCTCCCAGGTTGGTAATGGACTTTTGCTCAGCCATGAGGCTGATTACCGGATGCGAGGTATATTCCTTGAACTCCGTAGAATTGGCTGCCGGATGTCCCAGGACATTACGGGCAAATTCAATAACGGCACATTGCATACCCAAACAAATTCCGAAAAATGGAATGTTGTTTTCACGCGCGAAGCGAATAGCTTCAATTTTTCCATCTATTCCTCGTGATCCAAATCCGGGAGCGACCAAAATACCATCCATTCCTTTGAGGAACTGTTCAACATTGTCATGACGAATTTCTTCGGAGTGGATCCATTCCACTTCAACTTTGGTTTCGTTTTCCGCACCGGCATGATCAAAGGCCTCAGCGATACTTTTATACGAATCTTTCAATTCCACATACTTCCCAACCAAGGCGATACGCACTGTTGAGGTAGGGTTTTTGAATCGACGGAGGAAGTCTTGCCATTTAGACAAGTCGCGTTCAGGTGCATCTGTAATCCCGAGTTTTTCAAGTACGACATTATCAAACTCTTCCTTCATCATAAGCAGAGGAACGTCGTAAATAGTGTCGGCATCGATAGACTGAATCACTGCGTTGGCTGCTACGTTGCAGAATCGGGCCACCTTCGTTTTCACCGAGGCGGGCAATTCGTGTTCGGTGCGGCACACAAGGATATCAGGTTGAACACCAAATTCCAACAATTGCTTTACCGAGTGTTGGGTAGGCTTGGTTTTTAGTTCACCTGCAGCACGCAGATAGGGAATGAGGGTAAGGTGAACGACCAACGTGTCATCAGGCTTTTCCCAAAGCATCTGTCGTACCGCCTCGATATACGGTAGCGATTCAATATCGCCCACAGTACCACCAATCTCGGTGATGACAAAGTCATAGTCCTTCTTTGAACCCAGAATCTGAACGCATCTTTTGATTTCGTCGGTGATGTGTGGAATGATCTGAACGGTTTTACCCAGATAGTCGCCCCGTCGTTCTTTTTCAATTACACTTTGATAGATTCTACCTGTGGTAACATTGTTGGCTTGCGAAGTAGGTGTGTTGAGGAATCGCTCGTAGTGTCCGAGGTCGAGGTCGGTTTCAGCACCGTCGTCAGTTACATAGCATTCGCCATGCTCATAAGGGTTCAATGTCCCCGGATCTACATTGATGTAAGGATCCAACTTTTGAATCGTTACCCGGAATCCTCGTGATTGAAGGAGTTTTGCAAGGGAAGCGGAGATTATTCCTTTTCCCAGAGAAGATGTCACCCCACCGGTGACAAATACGTACTTCGCGGTATCAGCCATGCCCGTAATCTAAAATTACAATTACGGGATACAAAGTTACCATTTCCCAATGCTTCAATTGACATGCGGAACAATATTATTTAAACAAATCGCTAACATATTGTAAGCCTGATACATACAGTTGGTGTGGTTGGTAATGTGTATGGAGCCTTCAACTTTTGAGGAAAGGAGTACAACTTTGCAGACAGCTTTTGGTGAGCGAAAAGGAGCATTTGCCTATTTTGGACACCATAGAACCAATAAAAACCAACTTGTATGAACTTTCCTGTAGTTTTTCTTGCAGCACTTATTCCCATGGTTGTGGGATTTGTATGGTATGGTAAAGCCACTTTTGGCAACGCCTGGATGAAGGCGGCCGACATGACCGAAGAAAAGGTTAAGTCGGGAAATATGGCCGTTATTTTTGGCGTGTCGTATGTGCTTTCCGTACTTCTTGCGATGGTCATGACCGTATTTGTCATCCATCAATCTCACATCATGTCGCTGTTTATGAACATGGAAGGCTTCGGCGTTGAGGGGTCGGAAATTCAGTTGTATTATGATGATTTTATGGCCAAATATGGTACCATGCACCGAACATTCGGACATGGAGCTGCCCATGGTCTGTTTGGAGGAATATTCTTCATGCTGCCCATTCTGGCCACCAATGCCTTATTTGAACGCAAAGGCTTCAAATACATCGCAATCAACGCAGGCTATTGGCTCCTGACATTAGTGCTTATGGGAGGTGTTATCTGCCAATTCAGCTAATTTGAAGTTGTCCATTTGAAGCAAGAGCAAATTCAAGGTTTAAGAGCTAGCAATGATGGGTGGCCTTTGATCTGAATTTGCTCTTATTTTAGAACCAGAGATCCGGCGTGTTATTGGCCAAATTTAGTCCTGAAAATCAATGCGCTCCATCCAATCCATCCCTCCGGGCAACTCAGTTGAACTAAACTCCAGGTGAATGACCCTGCGTCGTTTTTGATTTATAGTCTTCGAAGAAGAATGTAGGCAAAGCGGTTTCATAAGATGTACACCACCTGCTTGTAGCTTGATAACCAATGGTGTTGCCCGTTGCACAATGAGATTTTTTTCTTCGTCATTTAGGATCCTGTTCTGGGAACCACAAATTACTTTAAGAGCTCCATTCTCCTCAGTAGTATGGTCTAGATGAATACGAAGAGTGAACGTGTTGTGAAGAATGTATTCGGGCGGACGCACGCTAATCACACCCGATTTCTGAGTCCAGCCCGTAAATCCATCTACATGGTCTCGATGTGTAACATTGATGGGGATGTCCTGATGCCAGGTGACATACCAATTGTCATTGGAGGGCTTATCAAAATAGATAGCCTTGGTTAAAAACGCTTTGTCGTCTATTGTTTTTACTAGTGCTCTGAGATTGCTATTCAGCAAATGGGGTATCAGCTCGGGAATATCGATGAGCAATTTCCTCTTGCCGAATCTAGGTTCAGAACTAGTTTCAAAGTACCGATTGATGGCCCGACCGATGGTTCGAATCTCAGCTATTCCGAACAGATGTTCAATTGAAGAAGTGCCATTCTTTTGCAATATCCGGGTAGCAGCTACCAGTGATGCATTGGAGAGTTGGGTCTGATATCCATTGATAGCCCAGGTGAGTCTGTCGAGAATCCGACGACGAAGCGAAGGAGGCTTGATGACCTGGACGGATTCGCCAAATCCCAGAATCAACCGTTCAAGTTCAAAGTTCTGATGAACCTGTAGTTCAACGATGATAGAACCATCCTCCAACGATTTCAAGATTTTCTGGGTATGGTGCAACGGTTTGGTCCTGACATAAGGTGCATTCAAAGGATCAAAATGCAATCTCACTTTCATAACATCCTTCAAGCCTCGCACAGTAACGCCAATAGTATGCTTGTAGAAAATGTCACCATCAAAAGGCTCGTCGATGTAATCTGCCTGTGGATCTGGTTCGAAAGACTTAATTCGGTCGAGGGCTAAATTGAGTATCGAGCTGCTTTCTTCAGTCCGACAAATGAGAAACCAGCGATTGTTATACTCCTTCAAAAGCAGAGGGTGTACGGTGAATACTTTTGATTGGGCTGATGTAAAAGACTTATATCTGACATGAAGCACTACTTTCTTTAGTATAGCCTGGTAGAGCACATCCAAGTGTTCTAGTCCGATGAGTTGTTCGTTTTTATCGAAGTGGATAATACTAGGTTGTTGGTTCTTTTCAGTGTAAATGCGGTCTTCGAGTCGCTGAATAATCCCACCCAACTCTGAAAACAACGAAAAATCCTTGAACTGTTTGAGCATCTCCACCGATTCACTCAAGACTTGCATGTCGCTTTCGTTGAGTGGTATATCAGTAATAGAAAAGTCAGGATCTTCATACTTGTAGTACTTCTTATCATAGACCACAATGGGTGCGTTGTATCCAAGCTTGTCACTTCTCATGGTTTGAATATCCAGTTGAACAGTTCTGCGGCTCACCTCAATCTCCCTTCCTTCATACTCGTACAGAGCATTCGAACATTCATCTATGAGATCGCCCAAAGTCCATTTCCGAAAAGGGTTTTGCAAGCATTTATCGATAGTTCGATAGCGGATTAATGCATTCTTGTTCTGTGCCATAAAGCGTGAAAAGTTGAATTTTTAAAACTACGCAAAAAGATTGCGCAGATGGTTCGAATCTTTGCTTCGGAAACAGAAAAACAATGTAGAACTGGTCGGTAAATGGCCGACCATAACTAAGGAAAGAGATGCAAATTAACGGACAAACATTAATTGAATTGGGTTACCGACCCGGAAAATGGTTTGGGGAGGCTTTGGAGCATATCCGAACACATCAATTGGAAGGAGCGGAAATGGAAGCATACCTTTCAAAATTCCGACTGCCCGATCCGATAGCGCTACGCGAGAATCCAGTGGGGTACTCGGTCAACATTGCGGCAGAAACAGAACAAGAGGTTAGCAATGTAGATTCCGTACTTTCTACCATGAATGAACTCATGCGCACTCCAACATTGGTTGCAGGAGCTATTATGCCCGATGCTTGTCCAACAGGTGGAATTGGACAGATTCCTGTTGGTGGGGTTGCAGTTGCGAAGAATGCTATTCATCCGGGTATGCACAGTGCGGATATATGTTGTTCGGTGATGCTGACTGATTTTGGCAAAACCGATCCGCAACTGGTCTTGAATATGGCGCACGAGTCAACTCACTTTGGTCCTGGCGGCCGACCACGTGGAAAGCAGTTTAGGCTTACCTCAGAATTGGAGGAACGATTCAGATCCAACCCATTTCTTAGCAGTGATCGAATGATTTCAGCAGCACGGGAATTCCTGGCTACACAAGGGGATGGGAATCACTTTTTGTACGTAGGCCGTTTGGCATCCACAGGAAACACTGTGATAGTTACGCATCATGGTTCCCGTGCCCCCGGAGCATTGCTATACCGGAAAGGAATGGAGATTGCCGAAAGATTCCGAAGGGATTTATCCCCTGAAACGCTTAAAGAGAATGCATGGATACCATTCGAAACCCCGGAAGGCGAAGCCTATTGGAATGCGTTGCAGGTAATACGGGAATGGACCAAATTGAACCATTCGTTGATCCATAATTCGGTAGTAGAGAAACTGCATACCGAAGTTCAGGATAGGTATTGGAACGAACACAACTTTGTGTTCAGAAAAGATAATCTGTTCTATCATGCGAAAGGCGCTACTCCATTAGATGACGCTTTTATGAGCGATGTGACAGGTCCCCGATTGATCCCTTTGAACATGTCCGAGCCGGTGCTTGTGGTTCAGGGAGAAACGAATGGGAATAACTTGGGCTTTGCACCGCACGGAGCAGGTAGGAATACCAGCCGTTCATTTCATCGGAGAAGTAAAGGTGATCAGTGTGAAATGGAGATTTTCCATGAGGAGACTCAAGGATTGGATGTACGGTTTTTCTCCGGGGAAATCGACATTACTGAGCTCCCCAGTGCCTATAAAAATGCCGAGTCGGTAAGGAACCAGATGAAGGAATTTAATCTGGGACAAGTGATCGACGAGGTCTTGCCTTATGGATGTATAATGGCAGGTGATTGGAAAAGGAATGCACCCTGGAAAAAGAAAAAAGCAGCCCGCAATTCGAAGTAATCTGATTGTTCAAGAAATCTGCGCAGTTTTCTGCAATATTGCAACGATGTCAGACACCCCTCCCGCACATCCGGTGTGGGAGGTTTGCGTCTGATGCATACTGGGATGATCTCATGATTCGTTATTGTTTGGTAATGTGCAGCAATGTGCGAGTAAGTAGGGAATCCCACTCCATTAACTGTATCATCACTACAATATCATCTATGAAAAACCCACCAGACTTCCGCGCTGTTCTTATCTTTTGGATATTCGTTTGTCTGGTGAGGATCGTACTGGCTGCCGGGGTTTAACCACTGGTGTTTCACCCGGGGTATCAACTACAGCCCTCCTTACCCTCTGTTTTTACCGCGACTCTTTCGAATGCGACAAGAGACTACCTTATACTCCGGACACATGGCTTCCGAACAATGCTCATCACTCGTGATATTGTTCAGCATAATTTCCGGGAAATGGAAAGTAGAACTCAGAATACCGGGCTTGACTTCATCAGTCACGCGAGCTTTAATGTCCACTTTGCCTCTCGGAGATTCAACGCATACCAAATCGCCATCCTGAATAAAGTTATCTTCTGCATCCTTCGGATTGATCATCAATACATCCTCGGTGAGGATTTCAACGTTTCCGGTGCGGCGAGTCATCGCCCCGCAGTTGTAGTGCTCCAGTTCACGATTGGTAGTTATGATGTACGGATAGTCCTTCTCATAGGTCTCTATTTCATTGGACTCCTTAAAATCGAAATAATAGAACTTACCCTTGCCACGCTTGAACTCGGTTTGATGCAATATTTGTGTGTCGGTGCCATCTGGTGCTACCGGCCATTGCTTGCCGTTGTCGCCCAGATCATTCCAGCGGATTCCCGCAAAGAACGGAACGATTTGGGAGATCTCTTCCAGCACACCTTCTGCCGTGTAATCAGGTTGGTCATACCCCATACGGCGCATGATATCAACGATGATCTGTCCGTCGGGCTTGGTTCCCTCTATAGGATTCACCACTCGATTGACGCGTTGAACACGGCGTTCTCCATTGGTGAAAGTTCCTTCCTTTTCAAGGAATGAAGCTCCGGGTAATATAACGGTAGCCAACTCCGCTGTGGGCGTCATGAACAGTTCCTGTACGACCAATAATTCCAAATTGGAAAGTGCGCGAATTACCTTCTGCGTGTTCGGATCGGTTTGAACGACATCTTCTCCGATTAACCACAACGCTTTGAGGTCGCCGGCAAGGGCAGCTTCAAACATTTCTGGAATCTTGTAGCCGATCTTCGACGGCACTTCCTTCTTGTAAAAGACGTTGTATTTCTGGTTCACTTCCGGATTGGTAACGTCAAGGTATCCTGCTCCCTGGTGAGGTTGAGCTCCCATGTCTGCAGCTCCTTGTACGTTGTTTTGTCCGCGCAATGGATTCACTCCGGCGCCCGGCTTACCAATATTACCGGTAATCATGGCCAGGTCGGCCAACTGCATCACCGTATAGGTACCCTGAGAATGTTCTGTAACTCCCAATCCGTGGAACTCCATGGCACATTCGGCCTCAGCATAGCATTTGGCGGCTGCCTTAACTTCTTCCCGATTGACACCTGTAATTTGCTCCATTGCATCCAGGTCCAATTGTAGCAATTGCTCGCGCATTTCATCAAATCCTTCGCAACGGTTAGCAACGAATTGCTGGTCTTCCCAGCCTTCCGAAACAATGTAGTACAGCATCATGTTCAACAACGCCACATTGGTGCCCGGACGTAATTGAAGATGATGCGTGGCATAGCGCGCCAATTCCGTGCGGCGAGGATCCACCACGATCAATGGAACTCCTTTCATCACCACCTGCTTGATGCGTGCTCCGGTAACCGGATGGGCATCGGTAGGGTTGGCACCAACTACCAAAACGCACTTGGTGAGGTAGAGGTCGTTGATGGAATTGGTTGCGGCTCCTGTGCCAAACGTGCGCTGCATGCCCAAAGCAGTCGGGGAGTGGCACACGCGTGCACAGCAGTCAATATTGTTGGTGCCGACTACCGCTCGAATAAACTTCTGCATGAGGTAATTCTCCTCATTGGGTGTGCGCGCACTCGAAATTCCTGCGATCGAATCCGGACCGTGATCCGCGATCAGTTGCTTGAGCTTGTCGGCGATAAAATCGTATGCCTCATCCCATGTGGCCTCTTCGAATACACCATTGCGCTTGATCAGCGGACTGCGAAGGCGATCGGGATGGTCGTAAAACTTGAAGGCATAGCGTCCTTTCAGACAGGTATGTCCGCTGTTGGAGGCAGCATCATATGGTGCCTGAATGCTGAGGATTTTGTCGTTTTTGTGACTAACCTCCAGATTACATCCAACCCCACAGTAGGTGCACACCGTGCGGGTTTTTTCTGTGGCTGTAATGGCTTTGGACTGAAAAATATCGGATATGGCACTCGTAGGACAAGCCTGCGAACAAGCGCCACAACTTACGCAATCCGAGTCAAAGAAAGATTGATCCATCCCTTTGACAATGTGTGCGTCGAAGCCCCTGCCGGCCATGCTCAGGACAAACTGTCCCTGAACTTCATCACATGCTCTTACACAGCGGTAGCAGTTGATGCACTTGGAGAAATCCGACGTCATGTACGGGTGACTACGGTCTTTCTTGTAATGCAGGTGGTTTTTCCCTTGAGGATAACGCACATTGCGAATGCCTACACGTGCAGCTACATCCTGCAATTCACAATTACCATTGACTTCGCAGGTCAAACAGTCCAGCGGGTGGTCAGTCAGGACCAGTTCGATGATGTTCCTGCGCAGTTTTTCGATGGCTTCCGAATCGGTATAAACCCACATTCCCTTGGAAACCGGAGTATGGCAGGATGCCATGGTTTTGGTGGGGCCGCCTTCTTCCAGGGCAACTTCTACGCTGCAAACTCTGCACGACCCAAAAGGATCCAAATTAGGAGCGTCGCAAAGTGTAGGAATGGAGTCGTAGCCATAATTCCGACGAGTGAATTCCAGTATGGTTTCACCGGGAATAATGGGGTGTCCTTCTCCGTTGAGGAAGGCAATGTCGGTCGATATTTTTGCAGGTTGAATCGTCATGTGGTTTGGTCTTATGTGTTCAAAACCAGGGATATACCTGTTTTATTCGAATAAATCATTTAATTCTTCACTGAAGTGCTCCAACGCATTCTTTACGGGAAGCGGAATGCCTCCTCCATGTGCGCACAACGAACCCTTTTGAAGGGTGTCGAGCAGATCATTGAGCAGCTCCCGGTCGATTTTGAAACCTTCAGTTCTAGCCTTGTGGAAGAGTTCATATCCTCTTCGTGTTCCCAATCGACAAGGGAAGCATTTTCCGCAACTTTCGTATGAGGCGAAATCGAACAGATGCTCGAGATAAGCAGCAATGGAGAAACCAGCGGGGATGCTTACTACCGATGCGTGTCCCAATAAGAAACCCGATTTGGCGAATGCCTCAAAATCTACCGAAAGCGAGGCGCAACGCTCTACAGGGACGAGCCCGCCCAACGGACCGCCAATGTGCAGCGCTTTAACGGGCTCTTTAAACCCGCCACCCAATTCGTCAATAACAGTGGAAAGTGGTGTTCCCATTTCAACTTCGTAAATGCCCGGCTTGTTGAAAAAGCTGTCGAGCGAAACGAGTTTCGTTCCTTTGGAGCGATCGGTTCCTAATTTGGCGTATGCCGCACCACCTTCCGTAAGAATGTAGTGAAGAGCAGCCAATGTTTCCACGTTGTTCACTACCGTAGGCTTATTGAACAATCCACGCTGGGTGGGGTAGGGAGGACGCACACGCACTTCGGGACGCTGGCCTTCGATGGACGACAATAACGCCGTTTCCTCACCGCAGATATACGCTCCCTGTGCCTGAATAATCTTGAAGTCAAAGTTGAATGCAGTGCCCCCGATTTGCGTACCGAGCAAACCGTGGCGATGCAGCCCTTCAATAGCCTCGGCCACCACGCGTACCGATTCAGGGTATTCAGCCCGGATGTACAGCACGCCGGTTTCCGCACCAATCACGAATCCGGCCATCATCATGCCAAACAACACCGAATGAGGGCGCTGTTCGAGCAAGTAACGATCACTATAGGCACCCGGATCACCTTCATCGGCATTGCACACAATGAATTTGATGTCGCCGGGCTCATTTTTACAGGCGTCGAGCTTGAAGCCCATTGGAAATCCGGCCCCTCCGCGTCCTCGAATACCGGAATCTTTAATCTCCTGCAATACCGCTTCACGACCTCGCTCAATAAGCGCACGGAAATGGGCATAGTGCTGGTCAATTCCTTCAAAGGCACGTGTGAGCACAGGGGTGCCATGAGCCGCGGCGGCATAGGTCTCGGCCGACTTTCCATCGCCTTTTACCAGCTCTGCCACCCGGTCAATGTCCTTGCCCGAGTAATTCACTCCATCCATATGGAAGGCGCTGTTTTCATGACAACGCCCCAAACAACACATATGCCCGATCTCCGACGCGTCAAAGTGCGTCTTGAGCTTGTGCTCCAACTGTTCCTGGGTGCCGGCACACAAACAAGCAGAGCCATTGCATACATAAGCCTTCTTGCCCTGGTTTTCAGGCTTTAAGAAGTCATAAAATGTAGCGGTTCCGTAAGTGTTTGCCTTTCCAATCAGAAATTCGTCGGCTAGTCGGGCAAGTTCTTCCTGAGAAGGGGTGCCTTGTTCGCGGGCAACCGTGCCCAACTCTTCAAACAGGTTGTATTTCAAGCCTTTCCTTCCGGAAAGTTCACTGAGATTATCAGACATATGAGAATAGAGGTTTTACGAGGTCAAGTTAGTGCTTTTATCCGATTTGGAGCGGAAAACACTGTGCATCGTTTATCGCGGCAAAAGGCCAATAATGTTATGCCAAATTCCTTGGCATAATCCACTGCCAATGAGGATGGTGCGGATACAGCGGCCAACACAGGAATACGCGCTTTGAAGCATTTTGCTACAATTTCGTAGCTGATACGTCCGCTTACCAATAAGAAGCGGGCATTCGCCAAATGGTGATCGAGTATGGCCCGCCCAACGGCTTTGTCAACGGCATTGTGCCTTCCAACATCTTCCGCCATCGCCATCAGGCCTCCGGTGCCATCAAAAATCGCAGCCGCATGACTTCCTCCGCTTCGGATGAATGCATTTTGACGGTCTTCAAGTATCGCATAAAGAGCAGGAATCATACTTGCCTCAAATTGAAAACCTGATTCAAGCTGCTCACCCGAAGGAATTTCCAGTTCGCGATTTCCGCATATCCCGCAGGAAGCATTGCTGAGCAAGGTCCTTTTATTGATAAGTGCACGGGTGTCGAGATTCGGAATTTCAATATCAATACGGTCTACGAAGTTCCGCTCATTGGTGTGGCATTCGCCAAATGTAAACGTGTCCCTATCACCCAGCACACCCTCACCGCGAAGCAGTCCAATAACCAATTCCTGCTCCATGCCAGGCGTGCGCATGGTAACGGAAAATGGTGCGTTATTTACTTGAATAGCCAAGGATTCCTCCATAACCAGAGCGTCCTGGCGATGTTCGGTTCCAGAAGGGGATAAGCGATATGATTGGTATTCCGATGTGGGCATCAGAGCAGCACGTCTTGAACGGGCTCAAGTGGTTCAGGAATATTGGTTTCTCCCAACATTTCACGAAGGTCAATTTCAATGGTCCTGCACAAGGCAGTCATCGGCACGTCGTTCATATGTCCGTCAAAGGGGTCTTCACTGTATTCCCCAACACTCTCCATGGTTGAGAAAATCCAGGAAATAAGTATGTAAAACGGAATGGCAAGCCACGTAAACCCATGTCCCATTTGGGAGAATTCCCCAACCAAACCCAAAGGAAGCAGCAAGATGAAAATCCACATAAACAGTCGACTGAAGTAGGAGTATTGACGGGGGAATGGCGTGTTTTTAATGCGCTCCGATTTTCCCTGATGCTCATACAATGTTTCGATCAAGTGCATAAATTCCATGTGGCGGAAGTCATCCACTAAACCGCGATCCACCAGCTGCTGAATTTCTTCTCCCTGCTTTCTGAGCAATTGAGCGGGGATATTTTTGTAGGCCAGCAGACTCGAAAGGTCATCTTTAATAATGAAGCAATCAATGGCCTCATGATACGCAGCATGCAAGGTGTCGTGAAAAGTTTTCACGTGCCCTTTTTTCTCTATCGTAAATCGAGAGGGCTTGCGCAGGTGAATGCGCAAAGCGTTGATCCATGCAATGTGGCGGTAAATCAACCGGGTTTTGATCTCTTTTAATTCTTCATCGCTGGCTTTTTCAGTAGCATGCAGGTTCGAGACGTACGTCAGGCATTGCACCGCCCAGGTTCGACTGGAATTAACAATGCCACCCCAAATCTTCCGCCCTTCCCAGAAACGTTCATAGCTCTGCGAATTCTTGAAGCCAACATAAAAAGCCACCGCTATACCGATGACACTCATGGGCAAAAACGGAAAGGCAATGTTAATCTCCTTGTGCTCCAAATAGTGAAATACAAACACAATGAGCGATGAATACGCGGCATAAAAAATCACCATGTGCCACGAAAACGCGAATATAACCGACCAGCGGATTTTTCTTCTTACGTACATATGCTTTTAGCTCAGACCTGAAACAACTCCGTTCTCATCGATATCCATTCCTTCCGAGGCGGGTACAGCCGGTAATCCGGGCATGCGCATCATGGCTCCGAGAATTGGAATGACAAATCCTGCTCCGGCGGCAAATTCAAATTCGCGAATGGTTACTTCGAAATTTTCCGGACGGCCATAAAGTTTTTCATTGTCGCTGAGTGACTTTTGCGTTTTAGCCATGCACACAGGCAAATGATTGAGACCCAGATTATCGATGCGTTTGAGATCGAGCACTGCCTTTTTCTCATAGTTGACTGCTACTGCGCCGTAAACTTCTTTGGCAATTGTTTCGATTTTTTCCTTCACGGGCAATTTCCAATCGTACAGCGGTTTAAAATTGTTCTTTCCGCTTTCTATGGACTCGACTACGGCATGCGCCAAATCGGTAGTGCCTTCTCCTCCAAACTCCCATCCTCGTGCAAGAACAGCTTTGACGCCCAATTCAGCGCATCGTGCAATAACCAAATCGACCTCTTCTTGTGAGTCGGTCACAAAGTGATTCACCGACACCACCGGAGTAAGTCCAAATTTCTTGGCGTTTTCAATATGCTTGTCCAAATTGGCCAAACCGGCGCGCACGCGCTCTACGTTGGGCACATTGTATTCTTCGGCAGGTGAACCGCCGTGATGGCGCAACGCACGAATGGTAGCCACCAACACAAGGGCGCTAGGTCCTATACCGGCATAGCCACATTTGATGTTCATGAATTTCTCTGCTCCCAAATCGGCACCAAATCCCGCTTCAGTTACCACATAGTCGCTAAGCGACATGCCCATTTTGGTAGCCAGAATCGTATTCGTACCCTGCGCAATGTTTGCAAACGGTCCGCCGTGAATAATGGCCGGATTTCCTTCGAGCGTCTGTACCAAATTGGGGTTGATGGCATCCTTCAACAGCAAGGCCATGGCTCCATGTGCGTTCAGGTCACGTGCATAGATTGGCTTGCGGTCCATGGTGAATCCAACAAAGATGTTTCCGAGCTTCTCTTTCAAATCGGCGATTCCGGTTGCCATACATAAGATGGCCATGATCTCCGAAGCCGGAGTGATGTTAAATCCGTCCTGACGAGGAATACCGTTGGCCGTCCCTCCCAATCCAATCGTAATATCCCGAAGTGATCGGTCATTCATGTCCATAACGCGCTTCCAGTAGATCGAACGTGGATCCAGCCCCAGATTGCGCGTGCGCGATTGAAGATTGTTGTCGATCAAAGCAGACAACAGATTGTTGGCCTTTTCCACCGCGGCGAAATCGCCCGTAAAGTGGAGGTTGATGTCTTCCATCGGCACTACCTGCGAATAACCACCTCCGGCTGCACCGCCTTTGATTCCAAACACCGGCCCCAATGACGGTTCACGCAGCACAACGGTAGTTTGTTTACCGATTCGGTTGAGTCCTTCTGACAATCCAATTGAAGTGGTGGTTTTACCTTCTCCGGCCGGGGTTGGAGTTATGGCGGTTACCAGAACAAGCTTGCACTCCTTTACCTTGTCGTTGTCAATGAGTCGTATGGGAAGCTTCGCTTTGTACTTCCCGTACATTTCCAGGTCGTCCTCCTGAATGTTCAGCTTCGCCGCTATGTCGCGAATATGCTGCATTTTACAGGCTTGTGCTATCTCAAGATCGCTTTTGTATTTGGTTTTGGTTTCTTCTTGCATGACAAAGGTTAATGAGTGAATCCGGTGATTAACAACCGGACGAATATAGTCAACTTGGTTGAGTCTAGGCTCGGTCTATGGGTAAGGTAAAGGTGAATTGCGTGCCTTTGCCTTTTTCACTTTTGATCGTGTATTTCGAGTTGTGCAAATCCAGCGCCCCCTTCACAATGGCCAGTCCCAGACCGGACCCTTGTTTTTGTGTTCCTCCCCGCCGGAAGCGATCGAAGATAAATGGCAATTCGGCACTTTCGATCCCTTCACCGGTGTCGTTCACTGAAATGATCAGTTCATTGTTCTTTTCTTCTACGCTTACATTGATCTCATCACCTTCACTGGTGAATTTGATGCTGTTGCCAATCAGGTTTTGTAGAACGCGATCAATGAGGGCAATATCTGCTCGCGCATGAGGTAAGTTTTGAGGAATATGGCTGTTCAGTGCGATATTTTTCTCTGAAGCTTCAATTTTGAAATTATTGACGATGTCGTGAATCAGATCGGAAACAGAAATGGACTCTTCCTGAAGCTGGCGTTCCTTGGTTTCCAGCTTAGAGAGCTCAAACAACTCATCCACCAAATTTCTCAGTTTTTCGGTGGAACGAAGGGTAGTGTTGAGGTATTTTTCCATGCGCTCGTCATCCAAATCATCTTTCTTCATGAGCACCGTCTCAATGTACCCGTGAATGCTGGCCAATGGTGTGCGCAGATCGTGTGAAACATTAGCAATGAGTTCTTTGCGCATATTTTCCACTTCCAGACGTTCCATGGAGAGTTTTTCTTGTCTGCGCATAATATTCTTCACACTGAAAAGCATCAAGGTACCCACGATGAGTATGATTCCCACAGCCAAACCGAGGCCGGCCCATACTTCGGAACGTGCCCGCCGTTTGAAAGTCTCCATGGTTTCATCAACCTGCAACACGGCTACGGTTGTCCCATCCATGGTTTTGATGGGTTTAAATGCGGAAATCCAGCTTCCTTTTTCATCGCTATGAACATCGAGCATGGCGCCGCTTTGATAGTTTGTTCGGAGCAAATCGGGATACTCGCCATAATTCTCCATCCACAGGGGGTCGTTGCCGGAATTGATTCCAAAGCGGAAGTCCTGATGCAGACTGTCGTAAGTGAGTGTGTACATCTGGGTGGAGATGTCTTTCATTTCAACAGTCATGGCGAGCATCATGCGGTACATTTGGTACAGACTGTCCTGCACCAATTGGTCAACATCCTCCCGGTTGGGGTACTTTTCCAACAACTGTCGGTGATGATCCCCATTAATTTTGAATGAAACCGCATCCGCAATGCAGTCGAGTTTGAACATTTCCTTTTCTCGGAAAATATCGATTTGAGCCTGATAGCTGTAGTAGGCCATAAACACGGCTATACCTACCATAGTGAGCAGGGTCAACAGGAGAATACGGTTATTCCCCCGATGTGATTCAGGTTGAGTCATACGTTGTGAGGTTTACGTCCGAAAAGTAGTGTTTTCGACGCAGAAAGTGAATTTTTCGGCAGCGGCTGATCTACCATTTGCCGAATGGCAGCAGTTCTTACTTCCCTTGATCACTGAAACGATATCCCACGCCCCACGTTGTGAGGACGTATTCCGGATTGGCAGGGTCTTTTTCAATCTTGGCACGTAGCCGGTTGATATGTGAGTTCACGGTATGCTCGTACCCTTCAAAGTCATAGCTCCATACCTTATTAAGCAGGTCTTTGCGATCATACGTTACCCCCGGATTTGAAGCGAGTAGGTAAAGTAAATCGAACTCCTTTGGCGTAAGTTCGATGCGTTCACCGTCCAAAATCACCCTGCGCTTACGCTTGTCAATTTCCAGTTGCTTGAAGTGAATGGAATCCGCGCCATCCGATTCATCAGGTCGCGTGTCAATATCTACACGTCGCAATATGGCCTTCACACGAGCCAGCAATTCCCTGATGCTGAATGGTTTGGTCATGTAATCGTCGGCTCCGGTTTCGAGTCCGAGGATCTTGTCGATCTCTTCCGAACGCGCAGTGAGCATCAGAATTGGACTGTTGACTTTCTCCGCCCGTAAAGCTCTGCAGATGTCCATGCCGTTCATGTCTGGCAAGTTGATATCGAGGATCATCAAGTCAAACGGATGTTCCAATGCATAGTGAAACCCTTCCTGACCATTGAGAAAATGCACAACCTCACAGTTCATGTCTTCCAAATGCAATTGGACCAATTCACCTATATCCTTTTCATCCTCAATGATGATCACATTTCTCATGCTCACGGTTTTGAAACAAAATACGGGGGTCAACTTAACGAAATTATCACAATTGGCTATCTTCGTTACAGAATTTCCCGGAAGCAGACTTCGAAGTTCGCACACATATCCGGTTCTTGGATGAATTGAGGGAAAAAAGTCAAGAAAAGTTGTCCTGTGATATCTCTGTTATAATTGAAATATACATTTGGATGTACTTTAAAATTACATCGTGTTGTGATGGTGTAAGTTTACAGTATTTAGGTTAAGTTTAGTTGTTAGTTAAGAGGAGTCCCTGTGCCGCAGGGGCTTTTTTTTTGTGCCCTGCTCAGAATCCATAGCCGCTCGTACAATTTTTAATCTGTTGTATGGGTTTATCTGTTTTATTTGCATCCCAATATCAATTTCAACACTATGAAGTCTTTGCTTGTGTCTTTGCTCGTTTGTATTTCCTTCGCCGGAATAGCTCAACAAGCAGCTCCCGATAAATGGTTTAACCTCGATATGAAGGAAAACAGTTCGCCGGGAATCTCTACCGAACGCACCTATAATACCTTACTGCAAGGCAAGGAGTCGAAAACCGTCGTTGTGGCCGTGATTGACAGTGGAGTAGAAGTGGGGCATGAAGATTTGCGCAATGTGATTTGGGTGAATGAAGACGAGATTCCGGACAACGGAATCGATGATGACAATAATGGATATGTCGATGACATCAACGGATGGAGTTTCATCGGAGGTCCGGGAGGCGATGTGCATTACGATAATCTGGAATTTACACGCGTATATAAAGGTCTGAAGAAGCGATTTGCAGGTAAAGACAAAAAAGATATTGCGAAAGCGGATAAAGCCGACTATGAGCGCTACCTCCAAATGGAAGAACAATACAACCGTCGTGTTGAAAACGCGCAAAAAGAGTCTATTGAATTTCAGCAAATTGTAAACTTCTATGAGCTTTCCTTGGAAACGGCTCAGAAGGAACTTAAGAAGGAAGATATTACGCTCGAAGATGTAGCAGGCTTACCTGAAAGCGACGAATTTATGTCGGCTGTAAAGGGCTTTCTGACCTTTGCCCTGGAAAATGACTTTGCTTCGGAAATTGAAGAAGGAAAACAACATTACAACAACATGTTGAGCTACTCATACAACATGGATGAGAATTTCCGCAAAGTGGTAGGTGATGATTATTCCAATCCGCGGGAACAGTTCTATGGAAACAACCATGTGGAAGGTCCTGCGGCAGAGCATGGTACTCACGTGGCCGGAATTATTGCGGCCGAGCGCGGAAATGGATATGGAATCGATGGTATTGCCGACAATGTGCGCATTATGGTAATCCGCTGCGTTCCTGATGGTGATGAGCGCGACAAAGACGTTGCTAACGCCATTCGCTATGCGGTAGACAATGGCGCACAGGTTATCAATATGAGTTTTGGTAAGTCGTATTCTCCCGACAAAGTGGTGGTAGACGAGGCAATGAAGTACGCCGAAGAAAAAGGAGTACTCATGGTACACGCGGCAGGTAATTCAAGCCATAACAACGACAAGTCCGACAACTTCCCTAATCCGATCTACGAGGATTCGCGCGAACGATGCACTACGTGGATTGAAGTAGGAGCAAGTAGTTGGGATACAGATAAACTGGTTGCCGAGTTTTCCAATTATGGTAAGAAGTCGGTCGACATTTTTGCCCCCGGTGTTGATATCAACAGCACGGTGCCAAAAGGCAAATACAAAGTGAACAGCGGAACGAGTATGGCAGCTCCTGTAGTAAGTGGTATTGCGGCTGTGCTGTTCTCCTACTTTCCCGAACTCACGGCAAGCGATGTCCGCGAAATCATCCTCAATTCATACGTCGACTACAAGAAAGTGGAGGTGAATCACCCGAAAGGTGGAAATACCAAATTCAAGAAATTGAGCCGTACAGGTGGTCTGGCAAGTCTCTACAACGCTGTGAAAATGGCGTCGGAATGGCAGGCCAATCAGGCAGCCGCCAAAAACTAACGGGACGTTACATCCACGAATTCTTCGTCCTCGACAGATTTTCGATACGGTCGAATAATCAAACGAATATCGCGTGCGTAGCGGAAGTAATTGTACATCCAATTGAGGGTAACCACAAGCTTGTTTCGGAATCCTATGAGCTGAATAACGTGGATAAACATCCATATGAACCAGGCTCCTGCACCTTGAAAGCGAAAGCGTGGTAAATCCACCACTGCCTTGTTCCGGCCCACTGTAGCCATGGATCCCAAATCACGGTATGAAAAGGGCTTCATGTCTTTACCTGCAATGTAGCGTTCCAGATTTTGAGCAAGCAGTTTGCCTTGCTGAATGGCCACTTGAGCCAGCATGGGATGTCCCTTAGGCCAGTCCTCATTAACCAGGTTGGCCACATCGCCAATAGCAAACTCACGTTCTCCAAATCTTCCAAATGCATCCACTGTCACACGCTGCCCCGCAACGATGTGTTCTTCAGGAATTCCCAATACCGGATTTCCCTGCACACCGGCCGCCCAAATCAGGGTGTTGCCCTGAATAACGGTGCCGTCGTGACAAACCGCCTGGTGGCCGTCAAAGGACTTGACCCGTTTGTCGAGCCATACGTCCACCCCCATGTTTTCGAGAAACTCGAGGGCTTCTTTACTGGCATCCTCACTCATGGCAGCAAGCACACGCGGCGCGGCTTCCACTACGTTGATGCTCATTCTGCGCACGTCCAGATCAGGATAATCTTTGGGCAAAATGTGGCGCTTCAATTCGGCCAGCGCACCGGCCAACTCGGTTCCGGTTGGACCTCCTCCCACAATGATGACGCTCATCAACCCGTCGCGCTCGTTCAATTGATCACTCAGCAAAGCGGCCTCAAAATTCTGCAACATCAAAGAACGAATGTCAAGCGCTTCGGGGATTTCCTTCATGGACATCGCATGGCGCTCTACCTCGTTCATCCCAAAAAAGTTGGTTCGACTCCCTGTAGCCAGAACCAAATAGTCATAGCTCAGATCACCTATAGAAGTGTGGACCGTTCGAGACGCCGAATCAATAGACTCCACTTCACCCATCCGAAAATAAAAGCGCTTCTGATGCTTGAATATTTTACGAAATGGATAAGCGATGGAATCCGGTTCCAGTCCGGCGGTAGCCACCTGATACAGCAATGGTTGAAACGTGTGGTAGTTGTGTTTGTCGATCAGTACTACCTGAACTGATTTTCCCCTGAGGCTACGGGCCAGATTCAACCCTGCAAAACCTCCGCCTACGATTACGATCCGAGGAAGATTGGTTTGTGGAATGTTCACCCTTGTCGGTTTGAAATTCGGGTCAAAAGTAGGAACTATACCCATTCATTTGCCTTTATGGCGCCTTTATTTCATGCATAATTAACAGCCATTCCTGCACGTCTGTAGGAGGCATTTTGGAGTCAATTTCCTGTGGACAAGCCAAATAATGGATCAAAAATCCAAATGCGACGATGTGTATGCCTAATTTTGCACCTCAATGAAGGAATTCTCAGTCGATACAACGAAAACACTGCTCGAAATTGTCCAGGAAACCATGGGCTTCGGGTCGGTGAGCAAGGCGCGCAAATTCATAAAGTATGGCAACGTACGCGTGGATGACAAGGTAGTGACCATCCCCGGAATGGAGGTGAATGCCGGACAACGAGTCAGTTTCGGAGAACGCAAGAAACTCCAGGCCAAGCGCAAGGAATCGGCATTTCCGTTTGAAGTGTATTACGAGGATCCTCAAGTTATAGCATTCGCCAAACCGGCTGGTATTCCCATTCGTTCGGAGAATGTGAAGCAGTCTTCGGTAGTGCGGAAACTCAATTCATGGCTGAAAAAGGAAGGAGTGGATGAAGATTTCTTTATCCTTAATAAGATTGACAAACGTGAATCGGGAATTGTGCTTGCCGTGCGAGATATCAACCTTAAAACACCGCTGGAGCGAGAAGGCTGGGAGGAACGATTTTATGCCTTGGTTCCCGGCGGACCGAAAGACGATGACGGTATCAAGGTGACCTTGTTTCGCAGGAATAAAATTGGACTGCTTCTTCCAACTTCCGACCCCAAAGAGGGGAGAGAATGTGAGGTGCATTTTCGGGTGATGAAGCGAGGAAATGGCTTTTCCCTGCTCAAAGTTGTGCCGGTAACCAATACCAAGAATGAAGTACGTGCCAGCATGGCTGCCATGGGGCATCCTGTTGTAGGAGACAAGCGCTATCAATCGCAGACCAACCCCATTGGCCGATTGGGAATTCACGTGTTTTCGATTCGATTCAAGCATCCGGAAACAGATGAGATGATTGAGGTGAAAACCCCTGTTCCGCGACCTTTCCTTGACGTTCTTAAACCAAGCAAATGAGTGTAAAACGCAAATGCCCCGAGTGCGGAACCTGGAATGAAAACGGAGAAGACCGTTGTAAGGTCTGCAACAAGGCATTGGCTCCCGAACTTATTATCCGCGAAGGTCATGCTCAACGTGCCCTCCACCGCGAACAAGCCCCGGCATCTTCTTTTGAACAGTTTGTCGAAAAAGTTAAAAACAGCCCCAATCCGATCGTGAGGAGCACCTACTTTGCCGTGTATGCGGTTTGGGCAATCTACATGGGAATTTTGGCATTTTTTCTTTGGCTCATTGCATGGCTTCCAGGTTGATTCATAGCGTTGTAGTTGCGGCACTGCTCCTGTACGCTGTTGTTCAATATGACCGCCACAGCGCTCAGATTTTACCTTCGAGCGTCTCCGGATTCCTCCCTGATTTCCTCGCTCTTCCCGTAGTTTTGGGATGTATCCTGCTCGCGTTTCGCTGGATAACCGGAATAGCGCAATTGCAGCTCCCGACATCCATGGTGGTGATAGCCGTTGTGGCTTTTGCTATTGTCTTTGAAGGAGTTTTGCCTCATACCCACTCAGTTTATATTTCCGACTGGTGGGATGTTTTGGCGTACATTCTGGGTGGGGGATTCTTCGCGTGGATTCAAACAAAATCGGGGTCTGCCGGCATCCCGCCCGCAAACCCCGACCGAGTAGAAGGTTTTACTGAACCACAATAGTTAAGTATTTAGAAGAACTCCAAAAGGAGGAAGGGTCGGTTATTTCAAGGGCTTCTACCTCATCGGTGCCTATCCACGTGTAGCTGTCCGATGGATGGGTCGAAACCAGATCAGCTTTTTTACAATGCAATGGAATGGTTTGAACTTCGCGCTGATCAATACAGGCGTAGTATTCCCTATTAAAATCCTGCATCAGGTAAGTCTTACCGCCGAGTCCGAGGAAGCCTCCTTTGGTGGCTGCCACGCCGTTTTCTTTCAATTCTTTCTTGCTGCCATAGGCGTACCATGCACGGTTGGAAATCTGTGCGAGGTTATGCAAGCTCACCAGCAACGAATCCTGATTCTTGTAAAGCAAAGCCAGTTCTATGGATTGTTCGGTGAGATAATCTTGCAACTCCAACAGGTGCTGTTGCTGTTGTTCCAGCGTTGATTTTAGTACGGCTGTTTCATCACGGTATTCACCTAAACGTTCTTCGCGAGAGGCCAGCTGACGTTCCAATCCTGTAATTTGATCCTTGTTTTCGGCCAACAAGGCAGCTATGGTATTCAAGTCGGTCAACAACTGATCTTTTCGCTGTTCCACTTCAAGTGGTGTGAGGCGTTTCAGGCGATCTTCCCGGTCACGGATGTTGTCCATCGAGAGATCCACAGCGTGAAGGTACCGCTCGAAATCGCGAATTTGTTCGTTCTTGGCGACTATAGTCTCAACCAGTTTTTGGCGATCGTCGCTTACGGATTTTACCTGTGGTCGTTCCGGCTGGCGTTCGCATGAAGCCAGTCCGATCAACAGTGCAAATGGAAAAATGAGTCGCTTCATGATGATAGTGTTTGTGTATTTGAATAACCCCAATCTATACTGCTTAGTACCTCCGTGCGACGGCTTCCGTTTATTCGCGCCCATTCACGAAGCATTCGTCAGATGAGCTGCTATCTAAGACCCAATGTTGTCGGCGGAGTTGTTATTTTTGAATGCACCAAATCGCATTGCCTTGATAAAATACGATCCCAAAAACTGGTTCAATCTGATCTTCCACGCCTACAGCAAACAGGTATTCAGAAAATTGCTCCCCGGAATGCTCGGCATCGCAGCACTTACAACGTTGCTAACCTGGGTTGAGCTCCGGTATTTCGATTTGGACATGTCCACCACAGCGGTGCACTCCATGCTGGGTTTTGTGTTGGGTTTGTTCCTCGTGTTTCGGACCAATACGGCCTACGATCGTTGGTGGGAAGGGAGAAAAGCCTGGGGTGCCCTGGTTAATAATTCCCGCAGTCTGGCGCTTAAGGTGGAGGCATTCGCCAAATCGGAAGAGGACAAAGTATTTTTCCGGTTTGCTATTCCGGCATTCGCTTATTACCTCAAACAACACCTGCGAGGGGCTGTTGCAGATCTACTGGAATCGCAATGGCCGGCCGGGTGCAATGTGTTGAAAGAATGGGAACACAAGCCCAATGCTTTGTCGCATCTCATGTACACGCGCGTAAAAGCCATGCGCGATCGCAACGAGATATCGGCCGAAGAATTCTTTGTTCTCGACAAAGAGCTAAAGGCATTGACAGATGTTTTGGGCATTTGTGAACGTATACGCAATACGCCCATACCTTATTCCTACAGCATGTATATGAAGAAATTCATCTTTATATATGTAGTAACCTTGCCGCTGGGGTTCGTAACCGTCTTCGGCTATTATTCGATACCTATTGTAATGCTGGTGTTCTACATACTGGTTTCCATCGAATTGATTGCCGAAGAAATTGAGGATCCATTCGGTGAAGACGACAACGATTTGCCTACCGATACGCTCGCAGATACCATCAGAAGAAACGTTGAGGAGATTTTACCCTGAAAAACAAAAAGCCCTCCAAAAGGAAGGCCCGTTGTTTAGGTAAATTAGTCGTGTTAGAGGTAACTGCTCTCCTGTAGCCAGTCGCGCAGTTGTATTTTTTCGTCTTCGAGAAGGTGTTTAAAGGCCTTTCTCAATTCTTTTCGGAATAACGTCGGGTCAAAGCTCACTTTTCCGAGCACCGTCTTGTAGTAGTCCAACATCTTTATAAAAGTTAAGTCAGTTATCGCGGTCGGTGTAAGCTCGTGTAGCGAAAAGTTCAATGTGTCAACAAGTACCTTTAACGTATTTCACTCGCTTTGGTTTCGAACTCCTTCAAAAAAAATGCCCGGCTAAAATTATCGTATTGAAAATGTGTGATTTACACGTACAAAAGAAAAGTGCGGAATGTGGGCATTTCTAGCAGTGAAGCTGAGGTAAATGTGCATGTTCAAGGTATGGCATACGCCAAATGAGGAGCCTGTCCGCTTATTTTTCGCCTTCTTCCGCAAAGAAATTGTGCGAGTCGGTTTGCTCTATCGCTTCCATAATTCGATCGAGCACATCTTCCACCGGGGCCTCGTAGTTGAGTTCAAGAGGGGCTTTGATCGTGAGCTTCAGGGTAACCCCCTTTTTTTTCTGCTTCAGACCGGATTTGTCGAAGGCTCTTCGAAACCCGTCTATCACCACGGGCACCACAACCGGACGTTGTTGCTTCACCATGTGGGCCGTTCCCTTTCTTCCTTGCACGAAAGGAGAAGTAGTTCCTTGAGGAAACGAGATGACCCAACCATCACCCAAGGCGGTCAGCACCTGATCCACATCCTTTAAATCCACATCACGCTTTACCGGCTCACCGTCTTTCCGCCACGTACGCTTCACGGTAACCGCGCCCGAGAGAGCCAATAATCGCGGCAAAAAACCCGACTTCATGGTTTCCTCTGCTGCTACGTAGTAGATGTTGTGTTTTTTGGGTCGAAGAAATCCCGGCTTGCGCACATTATTCGGATGTCCATTCAACGCGCTGTGTATGACATGTAACATAAAGGTCACATCTGCGAAATACGTCTGATGGTTGGAAACAAACAACACATTCTTTTCGGGAAAGTCCGGCAATTGTTCGGCTCCTTGCACCACAGAGGTATTGCTCCAGTTAAACCCCGGATACGACAAAGACCCAAACACCCGAATGATGTTTCGCTTCAAAAAGATGGATTGTCCAAATACATTTCGCGCCATAGCCGTTCAGCTAAATTAATGAGTTCCGCCGATACTCAAAGCACCAATGAAGTCTGCTGAACTCCTTCAGATCCCATTCGCTAACCGGCCGGTCTCTTCTTACGAATCATTTGCCCAAAGTACGTCCTCAATTCTTGGTGTTCTTTGCTTTGGGGATATAGTCATGATTGAGCGTTTAAGACGCGATAAATCGCGTCTCTACGTCCGCGGATCAATTCTAATCGCATGCTGGTTTGGTACTTCGCGTTCCAAATGTAAACACAAGTTCCAAGCATTTACTCTTGCTTTTACCACTTGCTCTTCCTCTAACCATTTGCTCTTCCTCTAACCATTTGCTCTTGCTCTAACCACTTGCTCTTGCTCTAACCACTTGCTCTTTCACTAACCACTTGCTCTCACTAAATCCCGTCCCTTCGGGGCGGTACCCTCAAGCCCAATATCGCAAAATTAGTTCGTCTGAAAATTCAGGTCAATTTTGAAGCAAATGAGTTTGTAAGTGTGGGCTCTCAGGGTGTGGATGAGTGAAAATTCAAAATGGAGAATTAAGGATGGATTTAAAATAGACGTTCCAAATAATTATTCCAAAATAGAACCGGTGGCTGAGCGGAGCCGAAGCCAATTTCTCGAGAAAAGCGACACCGCGCGATAGACTCGTTTCCAAACTGAATGCGGCAGGAGAGCGTTTCGAGAATCAATGCATTGCGTCGCAATAGCAGGTCAATGCAAATCTCTATCCTCCCAAAAAGAAAACCCCCCGGCGTTCCAGGGGGTAAATTCTAAACCTTAACCAAAATAACTATAAACCAAAACTGAAGTACCGAACGGTACTGTTGAATAGTTATCTATAAGACACCAAAACCATGCCATGGTTTACAGCTGACCGTCACATTTAACAGATATTAGCAGATGTCTCATTTGGCGAATGCCATACCTCCTTGATGATTCAAAAAGACCTTATCTACCATACAGAAACGTGCTCCTTGGAAGCCTTCTAACTGCACAAAGTCGGCATTGAGGCTGCGAACTTAAATCCATCGAAGTTGTCGGATCTGTGCGTTGAAGAAAGGGATTCCGTGATTTTTATCATGCGCCGGGGAGGGAAAAGAGCCTTTCCAGACCTTGTGCGGATTACCTACCTTTGCGGCACAATTTTGAAATCTAGGATTATGAAAGAAGTATATATTGTTGGGGCTGCCCGCACGCCAATGGGAAGTTTCCTGGGAGCGTTGTCAACGGTGCCGGCTCCAAAACTGGGATCAATCGCTATTGAAGGGGCGCTTAGCAAGGCTGGTGTCGACCCTTCACAAGTGAATGAAGTTTTTATGGGTAATGTGATGTCTGCAAACCTCGGACAGGCACCTGCCCGACAAGCAGCTCTTGGAGCCGGAATTGGCAACAATGTTCCTTGCACAACCATCAACAAAGTGTGCTCTTCGGGAATGAAGGCAATGATGATTGCGGCACAATCCATTATGACAGGTGATAACGACGTCGTTGTGGCCGGTGGAATGGAGAACATGAGCATGGTTCCTCATTATATGAGCGCACGCACCGGACAAAAACTGGGCGATATGAAACTGATTGATGGTATGGTAAAGGATGGTCTGACCGACGTTTATAACCAAACTCACATGGGCGTTTGTGCCGAATTGTGTGCCCGGGAGAAGAACGTAAGCCGTGAAGATCAGGATGCGTTTGCTATTGAATCATATAACCGATCTGCCGTAGCATGGTCGGCAGGTAAATTTGCCGATGAGGTTGTTCCTGTGACTATTCCTCAGCGCAAAGGAGATCCTATTGTGGTTTCGGAAGATGAAGAATACAAGAACGTGCGGATGGACAAGATTCCAACGCTCCGTCCGGTCTTTGATAAAGAGGGTTCTGTAACTGCAGCGAATGCATCTACACTAAACGATGGTGCCAGCGCAGTGATCCTCATGAGCAAGGAGAAGATGGAAGAGCTGGGGCTGAAGCCTCTTGCTCGAATCGTAAGCTTCGCCGACGCTGCTCAAGCTCCTGAATGGTTTACAACTGCCCCATCTCTGGCATTGCCACGTGCATTGAACAAAGCACAACTGGCAAATAATGACATCGATTTCTGGGAGTTGAATGAGGCCTTTTCTGTAGTGGGGATTGCCAACAACCGAGAACTCGGACTGGATCCGTCAAAGGTGAATGTGAACGGTGGAGCAGTATCATTGGGTCACCCTCTCGGTAGCTCGGGTTGTCGCATCATCATCACCTTGATGAATGTTCTTAAGCAAAACAGCGGTAAGTATGGCGCTGCCGGTATCTGCAACGGAGGTGGTGGAGCCAGTGCAATGGTTATCGAAAACTGCTAATTGACATAAAAAAAAAGGACGGTTTGAACCGTCCTTTTTCGTGAATAACCAAAAAGTCTCGCCCATTGGCGGGGCTTTTTTGTTTGTAGCTCTTAGAGTTGAACCGAAAGGCTCAACGAGTAGGTTCTTCCAAGTTTGTAGTTTGACCAGAAGTAATCTTGGCCATTGTACTGATAAACTTTCTGGTATGCCTGATCTAGCAAGTTGTTGGCCTTAACACCCACGTTGAAGTGCTTTCCAAAAGACTTGCTCAAGGTGAAGTCAAGTGAACCTCGAGGTGTTTGGTACACGTCGGGAGTTCCTCCTTTTGTGACCAGTACCAATTGTGGTCCCTGAATGTTGTACGACAAGGCAGTCATCAGTCCAAGTTTCTCCGGCTCGTAGCTCAACATGGCGTTGATGATGTAAGGCGATTGACCATACATCGGACGCGTATCCGGGTGATCGGTATCTGTAGAGCGAATCAAGGCAAGCTCCTGATCGGAAACGATGGTCTGACTCTTAATCAAAGTTACGTTACCACCAATTTGCAAGGGCTGAGCCCATTGACCTAACATGCCGAGTGACTTCTTGATTTCAAACTCCAATCCCAACGCTTGAGCCTTAGATACGTTTTGCCATGTGATCTCAGTGTTGGCCGCGGTTGAGATGATTTGCTGTTCAATTGGATTGGTAAACCCTTTGTAGAAAGCGCTCAAAGATATTACTTCACCAATGTAGGGGAAGAACTCCAAACGAAGATCCACGTTGTCAATGGTAGTCATTTGAAGATCCGGGTTACCGGTTACTTGCTCCTGAGTGGCGAAATCGTACGCTGAGTAGGGCGACTTCTCACGGAAAGAAGGACGTGCTACTGTACGGCTGTAGCCTACACGGAGGTTCATGATCTGGAACTTCTCATCATTCTTATAAAGTTGGTATGTTCCCATTACCGATGGCAACAGGTTCACCACATTGTCCAGTTTACCTACGAAGTTGGGCAACTGCGTCTCGTCAAGGTCTTCTTGCAAAATAATATCCGACTCGGTCAACATGTTGGTGTGCTCAACGCGGGCGCCCACGTTCACTCGCAAACGGTTATTAACGTTCCAGTCTACCAAAGCGTAAGCCGCATTCACATCCATCGATGCGGTATAGCTGTTTTGAACATCCGAGTCATCACGCAAATAAATGTAGTTGGTGCTGTCCGGAGCAATGATCATGTTCGAGGGATCGAAGTAATCAGTTGGGTTTCCGTTATAGTCTACGCCGTCTGATACAAAGGTGAAGCGTCGCTCGTTGTAATCACGCGAAGTTGACGTGCGGGCAGCCCCAAATTGAATCTTATTGGGCAAGTTGCTCTTGGTATGAATGGGTATTTCCATGTCAACCGTGAAGTTCCATACTTCATCGTTCATGGTTCGGTAAAAACGTGTTGGAGAAGGGTAGAGGTTGTCCATGATAGAGTACGAAGTATCAGCTACTTCAGTAATCGAGTCAATGTCAACGCCGTATTCATCTTCCAGGAAGGCAATGGCCGCCGGATCATTGGTGCTGCTGATTTCACCTTCGTCAACCAGGTATTCGAGGAAGTCCTGGTAGCCGTCCATCTGGTCGGTAATCTCGTTTCCGGATGGGTCAAAAATGGCCGGACGTGTACCTGCCTGGTAGCTGTTCGTAAACAGGCGGAAATCGGGCGTGTCTTCTTTTCCTTTAGTGTAGGCTCCACCCCAGCGCACTTTTGATCGCATGAAGTTCTCGAAGAAGTGCTCACCATTCAATTGGAAGGTGTTCAACTGTCGCTCGGTGTAGCGTACCATGCGTTGCTCATGCATCAAAGTAGGGTCATCCGATGGGTTGCTACCGTTTTGATAACGCGCCTCGTTGGTTCCGATTGAAGTTGACATCCACACAAATTTCACATTGTGGTTATCGGCCAATCGATAGCTTAAGTTACCCAATACGCTCCAGTTGTTCTGCGTAGTTCCCATCTGATCAGTAAGGGCACGCTCCAGGTTCAATTGGTTGATTTCTGTGTCTTTACCGGTAAGGGTGTATCTTCCGGCAAATCCATCGTTGTAGCTCTGCGTCTTTTGATTCCACTGTCCGCCTATGTTAAATCCAAGACGGCGACCAAACAATTTTGTTGAGTTACCTATAGAAAGGGTATGGCTCATGTTCATGTTGGCTCGCTTGCGTTTTGGATCCCAGGTGTTGCCAAACGATTGTGTTTGTCCACTCAATTCGCCGTTCTTTTCTGCACGCAACTCACGCAATACCACGTTTACGTCTTCAACTGAATTAAAGTCGTCCAATTGATTCACCAACTGGTAAATGGTCATAGTGCCGTTGCTGCCAATATCACTGGTTTCATAGATTCCCAGGTCATTCAATTGCTGCTGGTATCCGGCCCAAACCAATGCTTCATAGTAACTTCCTACATAAACCTGAGGAACTGCGTCAACCGATTCAAGGTCTGAACTAAAGTCGCGGTATCCGTTGTCGTAACCCAACCAGTCTGTTGAACTGGTTTCAGACGTTAATACATCATTGAAGGTAGCATTGTCATTGTAACCCAGACTTACGCTGTATCGAACGTCGAGAGAATCGGGGAAATCGCGGGTACGAATGTCGATGTACGCCCCTGCCCAGTCGCCGGGAAGGTTGGCAGTGTAGCCCTTACGGATTACCAGGTTGTCTACACTTCCTGTTGGGAAGATGTCCATCTGAATCGAATTTCTTCGAGGGTCCAACGTTGGAACGGTGTGACCGTTCAATGTAGTCTTGATGTAACGGTCGCTCAATCCACGGACAAACACGTAGTTGCCAACGGTTGAAACTCCGGTCACGCGCTTCAATGCGTTGCCCACGTCCTTATCGCCCGATTTCTGGATATCTTTGGCGCTTCGGAAATCGATAGGTGCGGCATCCTTGCTGCGCTCCTTCATCATATAGAGGTCTTCACGCTTATTTTGACGCACTTCAACTACGGCTCCTCCGTCAATCACCTGGATGTCTTCTCCAAGTGCGAAGTCAACGATAGTAGTTTGTCCATCTGTCACCACCACGTTTTCAATGACTTTGCTGTCATAGGAAATGAAACTGGCAGTAACGGTGTACGTTCCTGCAGGCACATTTTTAATGGTGTAGTTTCCGTCGAGGTCGGCATTGCCGCCCATCGATGGATTCTGCGTGATGTAAACGTTTGCTCCGATGAGTGTTTCACCGGTAACTGATTCTGTGATCTTACCGGTAATGGTTCCCTGAGAAAATGCTGTAAAAGCAAGGAACAACATAAGTGCGAGTACACTTAACTTTTTCATTTTACAATTTGTTTGGCTATTCAACGGTGCAAAATTCCGCCCATACCATTGCCTGTGTGTTATTCCAATGTTAACAAATTGAGTATTCGTGTAGGCCCTGTCCGACACCCCAAATGAAAAAGCCACACCCGAAGGTGTGGCTCTCTACATTACTCTATAGTACGCTGCTTTCGCAATCTTACTTCTTAATGAATCGTGAGGTAGAGCTGTTTTCGTCAGCAATTACCACGAGGGTGTACATGCCTGGCTTCAAGCCTTCAGCGTTGATTTCAGCTACCTGTCCTACAGCTACGTTACCCAAACGTACAACGTTTACCAATGCTCCATTGATACCATATACCTTCGCTACGGCGTTGGTAAGGTTCATGGTTGATTGAAGGTATACTACTTCTGAAGCTGGGTTTGGATATACGTTGAACGTATTTACTGTTGCAACTTCTTCCACTCCAACTGAGTAACATCCTACGAATCCATACTCGTCGATCATGGTCCATCCTTTGATCCATGGGTCACATGGTTCAGCAGGATCAAATGCACCTTTGTAGGTTACCGATGAGTAGAAATCACCTGAAGGAACCACTGCTCCTGATACGTCATACAAAGGAACAATTCCCAATCCTGAATTGGCACCACCTGAACCGGCAACTACGTCGTATGACAATCCCGGATTGGCGACTTCATTGCTATTGGTAGCAAAGAGTGCTGCAAATGCAGTTGAAGATGCAGTCAAGGCATCAGTAGAATCCTGAGGAGTAGCCCAGCCTGATCCCATTGAAATGGTAAACAAGTCGGTTGCAGATGCGCCGTCACCGGCCACTTTTGTGTCATAGAAACAGTTGTGCATAAAGGCAAGCTCTCCTGAGAGCAAACGCTCGTACGAATCTTCTCCCGAAGCGAGGTTCTCAACATCGATCCCTTTGCCCCAGTTGAAGAAGATGCTGTTGTGGTATTCACCTCCGGCGTTGTCGCGGAATGTCAATGCACGCTTCCCTTCTGAAATGCCTTTACCCATCGAAGTCACATTAGATATAACTGGGTGTGCGTATGGAGTTCCGTCTTCCGGATCAGTACCACCATCGTGCTCACCACCACGGTCGCCTTCACCCGATTCAGGAGTGTCCTGAACGGTGAACCAAAACTGACCTTTACCTCTCCATCCTTCGTCATAGTCGAACGAGTCGTCACCTACAAAGGCAACACAGGCCCACTTCACTTCGGCAGTTCCACCAAAGAATTCGATGCCGTCATCGGCATTGGAAATGATTTCGATGTGCTCGATAACGGTTCCGTTACCAACACCACCGAGGGTAAGTCCGTTGATTTCGTTTCCGGCACCAATATCGGTACCACCGTGACGGATAGAAACGTAGGTGACAACACCTGAATCGTCGGCATCGTCATTACCACCGTACAAACCACGTGGTTCCGTTTCCGGAATACCTTCAATTTGAGATTCACCTGGAGATGAGTTGAGTTGTGCACTTCCCAGAATGATCAAACCACCCCACTGACCTTTTGTGCTGTATGGTGTAGATCCATCCAATGGATCGGCTTGGAAGGTGAAGATGATTGGATCTGACTCTGTTCCTTCTGCCATAATCTTTCCCCCTCGTGCCACGATAAGCGCCGATGCGTCAGCACCTGTACCGGGAGCACCTTTAATTACAGTACCGGCCTCAATGGTGAGCACCTGACCGTCGTTGATGAATACGAATCCGTCAAGGATGTAAACATTGTCTGAAGTCCAGGTAGTTGTTCCGGTTCCACTACCATCATCGGTAATGGTGATTTCATTACCAGCTGTCGCTGTGAATGCTGCGAGCATCGCGATCAACAAGATGTTGCAGTGAAGTAAAATTCGTTTCATAATGATCTGTTGTTTTGGTTTGATTGATTTGATGGTGCAAATCTGAAGCGGTAACATCAATTTCATGTTATTCGAGGTTTATGCTTCGGTTACGTGCGGGTCAACAAAAATTCACGGTAACGTTAACGCAAGGTTATCGCTGCAAAGAATATGCGTCTTGCGCATTCTGTTGTTCCGCTTTACATTTGGCTTTATGCCACCAACTGCTTCAAATCATACCATCACATTTGATACTGAGCTAAAATGCTTTCAAGGTGAACTTTGGAAACACTTTATCGTGGTTCCGGCCGAAATTGCTGTTCAGTTCATTGAAGAAAACGATCGAAGGGTGATCTGCACGCTCGATGAACGGGTGTCGTTTCACTCGGCGCTGATGCACGATGGGGAAGGGGGATTTTTCATTACCGTGAACGCCGCCCGATTGAGACAGATCAAGAAGAAGGAAGGAGATCGTTTAAGTGCTTCACTCATCAAGGATCGTTCGGAATATGGAGTGCCGGTAAGTGAGGAATTACTGGAAGTGTTGGAGCAATTTCCCGTGGCCAAATCGTATTTCGAAACCATGAAACCGGGAGTTCGGCGCACATTGATCCAATACAGCGATCAGGTTAAAAGTCCGGATATCCGTATCAGAAGGGCCATGGTGGTGTGCCGCCACCTCGAAAAATTCCGGGGACAAGTGTCCTTTCGTCAACTCGGAGAGGAAATCAAAGAAGCCAACAACAGAGAACGAAGGTGAGTCAAAACTGACAACCGTCAGGAATTGAATGCACAACACTGCGTATCATTGGTAGCACCATGCACCCATTTAACCGACACCGCGCTACTGAGCCCATTGAGGTTCGCCCTCGTTTTCGCATGACGACCACCATGAGCGAAGAAGAAGTGCTCAATGCAGTAAGGCACCGACTGGAAGAGGAGGAGGATGTTGTGGGCAAGGTTTTTTGGCATCATGCTATTTTCCGAATTCCCGATGAGCAAAGGCATTATTGGTCTCCCGAACTGCAGTTTTCGGTCGAGGCCAATCCTCAGGGTGGCGGTACGTTGGTGCGCTGCCTTATTGGTCCGCGACAAACAGTCTGGGCCCTGTTTTTATTCCTGTATGCCGTTCCCGGATTGGTCATGTTTTTCTTCGGAATGAACGGGTTTGTGCAGTGGTATGAAAAGGACGATTTCTCTTATTTATGGGTGGTTCCGGTGTGCTTGCTGGCTATTGCCCTCGTCTATTTTGCCGCCTACATGGGGCGGAAAAAAGGCCACGAGCAAATGATTCACCTCATACGCTTCACGTACCGCACTATGGAAGAAGTAGGCTATGAGCGCGTGGCCATCTGAGTTGCCTGCCAGCTATATTTTCTTCAAGTATTTCTGCTATTCAGCAAATGGTAAATCAGCGGCTTGCTTTTTTACTCAATGGGCTACACAGTCGTGGGCAGAGCAGTGGAGTTGGTCTTTGATTGGTAAGGATATAGGGGCAAACTGTGAACGCCCGACACAGTTAAATCGGTGTTCTTTGGCGAAATGCGCCAAACGTGAAATTGCCAAATACTCTGTTATTCCTCCCCAATCTCTCCCACAAGCACACAACTCACACTCCAGTGATTAAAAGAACTCCCAGCGTCTTCTCCTTGATCCACAGCAATCGACAAAGTATGTGTTCCGGGTGATAACGAGGATGCGTCAATTATAAATGGGGGAGTGCAGGTGCCCGGACACCAATTCGACCTGCTGAGGTCGCTGGAAGATAAGCCGTTGGCGAAATTTCCTGATGCGGGGTTGCCCTCGCGGTAGGTGCCGCAGTCGGTGCGCCAGGGTGTAACTTCGAAAAAAGGCTTTCCATCGATCAACAACGTGTTTTTGCGTGGAACAAACTCATCGCCCTCTCCCCAGCCGCCATGTCCGGTGGTGGTGAACAACATTTGGCCTTGTGCCCAACCTTCCGGAATTTCAAACGAAACCCGAAGCGTATCGGTACGAAATAGCTTGCCGTAATTTTGTCCCGACATTTCCAGAACATTGACCGTATTTACCAGCGGCAACAGCACCTGCCGACCAGCCGACTCCGATTCAAAAGGAGGATAGAATCGCAATTCGAGGTTGATTTCGTGGCCACCTTTGTCGTAGTTGCCAATGAATACGCCAATCCACAGCGAATCCTGATGTGGAATGAGTGCCGTCACTTCCTGATTGTACTCTGCGCGATGAGCCCAATCGTACATGGAAATGGGGCGAATGGTATTAAAATGTCCTGCTCCAAACGACGTGAAAAAGCGCATGAGCTCAACGGCAGGCTCGTAGGATTCCGTGGCCGAAATGCCCTGGTAATGCTCGCCGCGTTTATCCGTAAATTCAGGAAGTACATTTACACTGTCTTTCAAGGCACTCAGTAGGGTCATGTTGTCGGAATCGGGTAGCATAAAAACCGAGCCGGTACGATCATACGCATCACCTTTGGACGCACAAGTGAGATGGGCATGGACGTAGCCAAATGGTGTATTGGGCAGAGCGATCTTACGCAGTACCACGGTGCCGTTGGATAGTCGGTGAACGTTGGAATTATTGGAGGTTTCAAACGATGGACGATCGAGCGACGGATCAAAGTTCACCACCTGATGATCAAACACCGGAACCACCTCATACCTCGAGCGGATCTTGAGCGACTCGAATTCCGGACCATCGACTTCCGCAGCCATGCTAGCCGGATAAAAAATGGGATTGTCGAGCTGTACTCCTTCAATTCTTCGGGCAATAAGGGAAGAGTTCCCATTTACGGTGATCTTCAGTACCAATGCCTGTTTTGTGGGCAGGTAGTTGCGGTATGGACACCCGGCTGCTACGAGGTCTTCCGTGTACCAAACCTCAAGGGTGTTGGAGAAGGCCATGAATTGCGCTTTCTTGCACAAATTACCGGCTATGGTAGCGGTGTCGGGGAGAAACTCAGGGGCAGACAGGCTATCGAACGGCGTGCGTTCCATGTACCATGCGTCTTCGTTTTTGATCAACGTAACATTGGCTGCTTGATTGAAGTCGCTGAAATACAGGATTTTGTCGCTTGGTTCTGAAAGGGTCATGACCCCGTTTTGGTAGATCAAAGTGGTTGCCGCTTCGCTCTTCAGTTCGCCATTTTCAAATTGATCATATACCACGCGGGTTGCCATTTGGCCTTGTGCCTGAATGCATAAAACCAGGAAAAAGATACCATAGAACAGGTGCTTCATGCCATTACATTTGGGCGGAAAGGTACAAACTTACTTGCGGGCCACGACGATGTAACGCGTACTCTGACACGTATCATCATCTCCTGAAATTTCCCGGAGTGAAAGTGCATCAAACAGCCGAACTTCCCGGGAAAAGTACTTTTCGAAATACCCGCGCACACGATGCAAGGGCGCCAGATAGCGCTTGTGCTTGCCCGCATAATTCAGGTGCATGTGTCCCGAACGGAAGTCGATATTGATGATTTCACTTTCCTGGTACATCTTGCCCTCCTGCTCAATCAGTCGCGGCGTGCGGAGTGAAATGATTTGCCTGTCATTGGAATACATCACATTTGGGTACCAACGGATGTGATCGGGAGTAATGAAATCGCCCACAAACAATCCACCGTCTTGCAATACTTCAGCCGTGCGCCGAACAGCCTCTTCCAATTGGGTGCTGTGGATGTACTGAAATACGTTCAATCCGCTGAACGCCACGTCCCACTTGCCCAGTTGAGGATCGAGTGTCAAAATATCCCCTTGATCCGCGTGTATGCGCTTTTGCGCCTCCTGCACCATTGAAGCTGAAAAATCGATACCATAGAGGTTCTCCCGTGGAATGGAATAGCGCTGCATCATATGCTGCTCCACAAGTCCGGTTCCACAGCCAAGAGAAAAGATCTTTTTGGCAGCCCAGTTGGGTTCAAACGCATCTACTACAAAATCAAGGTAGCCCGTGATGAATTGATCCAAGCATGGCTGACAAATTAAATGGTCATACATCTCGGCATAGCTGTGAAACGAATCGGAAGTTGATGACTCACGCGATACCAGTCGGGCTGCAGCCTTAAGCTCGTGATTAAGAACATTCCAACGCGCCGAATCATTGGCGTGATGATCATCGTTCACCAATTGTTCGATATGTTGCAGCAGTGAGCCGCGGCTATGGGCATCCAGAATCTTGTCGAGCATCGGCTGCACATCTGCAGAAGAGCTGCCGGCGACGAGCGCCCGATTGACCGATTCTACACGGTTTCTGAGATTGGTGGGATAGTCACCTACCGGACCGGCAATCGTCTCGAGCACTTCGTGGGAAGGCAAATTGAAAAACACACCGCCATTGACCAGTTGAATTTCGCCTCGCTCGGGAAGGTACAGACGAGCTTCGCCGGTTACCATGTTGACATCCTCTTCCAGACCGTACACGTGCAAGGTGAGCACGTTTTTGTCGGAGTAGTTTCCCATTTGGTGAATCAGCGAGTGACCAACGCCTACAATTTGTCCGTATTTGAAATAGGTGCGATTGAGGGCAAACAATTGATCATCTTCCACCCGAAAAGCGGCGTGCTCTTGCGGTCCAAAGACCTGCACTGCGCCCCAGGTCGTGTATCCATGATCGTGAATAGCCGAAATGTCGCCCGGTTTCCACGACATAACCATGATTTCGAAATTGGGAGATTTGTGCACCAGTTTCCGTCCGTAGCTATCCTGCAAGGGATGATCAAAATCGGCCCATGGCAGCAAATCCTCCTCTTTGATGTCGCAGGCGGCAATGATTTGAATAATATCCGCCGGACGATAGGTCCGCCGTTCACTGAGTTTTTGAATAAGGAGTTGGACAGGAGCAGAGATCTTCTCGCACGTTTCATCAATCATGCCGCAAAGGTACTTGAAATGAACGAAGCGGACGAGACCAAAGTATGGCGCCGCTTCTCATAAAATTTGGCTTCGGCTCCGCTCAGCCAACGGATGTAATAGAGAATTCAATTCCCAATTCCACACAACCACACCTTCAAATCCCACACTTACGAACTCATTTACTCCAAAATTGACTTGAATTTTCAGACGAACTAATTTTGCGATATTGGGCTTGAGGGTACCGCCACGAAGGGACGGGATTTAGAGTAAGTGCAAGTGGTTAGTGTAAGTGCAAGTGCAAATGGTTAGAGTAAGAGCAAGTGGCAAAAGCAAGAGCAAATGCTTGGAACTTGTGGATACATATGGGACGCGAAGTACCAAATCAGCATGCGATTCGAATTGATCCGCGCGACGTAGAGACGCGATTTATCGCGTCTTAAACGATCAATCATGACTATATCTCCAAAGCAAAGAGCACCAAGAATTGACAACGTTCCAGTTGCAATTGATTAGCAAGAAATTCAATGAGTCCCAAAACGCCACCGATTGAAATGGAGAATTCAAAAATTGGCAATGACCACCCATTAATTAAAACCGGTCGTTGAGCGCAGTCGAAACGAGCAGGATTTGTGGTGTCGCTTTTCTCGAGAAATGGGCTTCGGCTTCGCTCAGCCAACGGTTTTATTGAGGAGTACCTGGAAGGAGCATCGAGCCTTAATTAACCCCCTCCGTCCTAAATTTTCAATTCTGAATTTTCCATTGCACTCCAGTTTACTACCTTTCCGCTCAAACTCACCGACATGCAAAGCAGACGACACTTTTTATCTTCCAGCCTCGGGGCCGCGATAGGCGCCGGAATAGGTTATGTGATTGGCAAGCGACAAGCAAAACCAGCCGTAGCTAACGAGCCATCAGATTCCCCATCCGACAACCGACAGGCACCCGGAGAGATTTACACGGGCGGCTTGGTATTGTCTACATGGAATCATGGTATTCCGGCCAACCATGCAGCCTGGGAAGTACTGAAGTCGGGTGGCAGAGCCGTTGACGCGGCGGAGGCCGGTGTGCGTGTCGTAGAGGCTGATCCTGCGGGAACTTCAGTGGGTATTGGTGGCGCTCCGGATCGCGACGGACACGTGACGCTCGACGCGTGCATTATGGATGAAACAGGCAATGCCGGTGCGGTGTGTTACCTGCAAGATATTATGCATCCCATTAGCGTAGCCCGAAAAGTAATGGACGATACCCCTCACGTGATGCTCTCGGGTTCAGGAGCGCGTCAATTTGCTGTGGAGCAGGGTTTTGAAACGGTTGATCTGCTCACTCCGGAGAGCAAAGCCCGCTGGGAAGAGTGGCTGGCGACTTCGAGTTATAAGCCGATCATCAACGTAGAGAACCACGATACCATCGGACTGATCGCTATGGATCAACAGGGGAATTTTGGCGGGGCCTGCACCACCAGCGGACTTGCTTACAAGATGCACGGCCGAGTGGGGGATTCACCCATTATTGGAGCAGGTTTATATGTAGATAATGAAATTGGCGCTGCCACAGCAACGGGATTGGGTGAGTTGGTCATGAAGACCTGCGGCTCGTTTCTGATTGTAGAACTTATGCGGCAAGGACTGTCACCCCAGGAAGCGTGCGAAGAAGCCGTTGCCCGAATTTGCAGCAAGGGAGATTACAAGAACTATCAAATTGGCTATCTGGCCATGAACAAGCAGGGGGAAACAGGCGCGTTTTCCATTCATCCCGGGTTTAATTACGCCATGATCAAAGGAGGGGAAGACAAAGGAATGCAGGACTCGGGCAATTTCAGCGAGTCTTAAGCGCTTCAGAAATTTCAGAAATAATGGTGGCCGGTCCGCCAAAGTGCTCCACAATGTGACAATCCGGACGTGCATTTTGCACAGCTTCGATGAGTGTACCTCGTACGTGTGGATCGATGCCACCGCCCAGGAGGAGCACTTCAAATGGCTTTTTGAGAACCTTTTTTGGAAGATCATCGAGTGTTTCCAGCATACCGGTAGGTTCAAAACCTTCCCTACGCAAAATGCCCCCAATGGTATCCAGGATATAATCATGTCGGCCAATAACAATCACACGCGGCTTCGTAGTTTCCGGCGTGGGATTTTGCGATTGGAGTGACTCTTTAAGATCTACTTGATCCACAGTTGTGCAGCTTTTAGATTTTCGAAGCTAAAGGTAGTCCTTCCGCTCCCGCATTTTTCGCGTTCATCCCGAAAGTATTTCACAGATTGCTCACATGAGGTGTTACTTGTTTCAGATTGAAAATCAGGTCAATACCACGCAGCAAGTGGGAGGAGTGTGTAAAAGTCGAATCACCATACACCTTGTTTAAGGAGTCCGTTGCCGCATTGCGCGGTGATGAAAGGCTACAGGATTGGGTATTTATTTCGCATGGCTGCCGGGACAATTGAACTATCTTTGTTTTGTGAAATCACTGATCGACTTTTTCCGTTTACTCCGCCCGCTCAACTTGCTCATAATAGCCGGTACCATGTATGCCATGCGCTGGTGGGTTCTTTATCCGCTTGTCAACAATGAGCAGCTCGCCATGGAGTTTCAGGTGAGTGAGATGGATTTTTTCCTTTCTGTTTTGGTCATGATCCTTTTGGCGGCTGCCGGAAACATCATCAACGACTACTTCGACGTTAAAGTAGATCGCATCAACAAGCCCGATCGCGTCATTGTAGGTAAAACTGTAAAGCGCCGCGTGGCCATGGTAAGCCATCACGCCATCAATATCCTGGCGGTGTTGATTGCCGGCTACCTGGGCTGGAAATACGCCCGATTGTACTACGCCATCATTCCCGCTTTTATGGCCGGATCGCTGTGGTATTACAGTCTGGTATTCAAAAAGCAAACCCTCATTGGCAATTTCGTCGTGGCCATTATGGTCGCTATTGTCCCGCTGTGGTCCGGCTTGTTTGATTTAATCAGTCTGGCCGATCACTACGGCGAGTTCATCCAAAACACCGGCGAGTACTTTGGAGCGTTGTGGAAATGGCTCATTGGCTTTTCATTATTTGCCTTTATTCTCACCCTCATTCGCGAGGCGCAAAAAGACCTTGAAGACCTCGAGGGGGATGCCGCCGGACAGTTTCGCACCTTGCCGCTGACGTATGGCGTGAGTGCCAGTCACTTGTATGTGGGCATGATGTCGGTATTGTTTCTCATTGGTTTGGCCTACGCCACCTTGCCCATT
>JAGQVX010000179.1 GCA_020437755.1 Flavobacteriales bacterium | reverse complement strand
GAGCTCTGTATTGATTCGTGTTGTAATTTTCAGCGCACGCTACTCGAGAATCGAGTGAAATGTTAATCCCGGAATCCACGTCTTATCGTGGCTTCTATCAATACCACACCATTGTCAAAAACAGGATTACCCCCGGGCTCGCTAGCCTACATCGGACCGGAACGAGAAGGCGGAACCATTATCGCGTCGATTGCCTACGCTCCGGAGTCGGTGGCATTTTTCGACGGATTGCCACCGGAAGACGCCCCAGGAATCACCTGGATCGACGTCCAGGGATTGCAGGAGGTAGAGGAGATCGCCGGCATTGGGGAGAAGTTTGACATTCACGAACTCGTGCTCGAGGATGCCATGAATACGCTTCAGCGACCCAAGTTTGAATCCTACGATGATTACCATGTGCTTTGTCTGAAAATGATCTACCTCAGCGAGGGCAAGCGCGTGGTGGAGCACATTACGATTGTGTGGGATAATAAAAAAGCCATCACCTTTCAGGAAACCAAAGGCGACATCTTCGACAATATTCGCAAGGCTTTGTCGGGCGGCAAAGGCAAACTACGCACGCGGGGAGTGGATTATCTGGTATACCGCTTGCTCGATACCGTTGTGGATCATTACCTCGAAGTCCTGGCCGACTATGAAAAAGGGCAGTTGTATATCGAAGAGGAGATTCTGGAAAATCGCGGACGGAAAATCATGGAACGCCTGGCTCGCTTGCGGAAGGAAATGGCGTGGTTTCGAAAGCAAGTCTTTCCACTCCGGGAAGCGGTAATGTCGATCGCCAAAACCGATCACAACATTATCGATAGCAAGAACGTCAAGTACTACCGCGACTTGGTGGATCACATCAACAGTGCCATAGAAAATATCGATCTGCACAAGGAATCCCTGGCGGGAATGCAGGATCACTACATGTCCAAGGTGAGTTTCAAAACCAACGAAATCGTCAAAGTACTTACGATTATCAGCACCATTTTCATCCCCCTCACCTTTATCGTTGGGGTGTACGGAATGAACTTCCGCTACATGCCCGAACTCGAAATGCACAACGGCTACGCTATAGTCTGGGGTTTGATGATTGTCATCACCTTATTGCTGCTTTGGTTTTTCAAGCGGAAGAAATGGCTTTAGGTGTGTTGCAGCACGGTGGTTTTTAACGGCGCGTGGAAGCAACTATTTTAATCAGGGAATGGCAACGATGAATGATGAGGAGCACCATTTTGGATGTTGCTCTATGCTACCCTTCTTCATCAAAATGGACATGCCTTGTTTAATGTTCTCCTACAGACTATTTGTTGATCATCAGCAACCAACGCACACACCGAAAGCCCTGAAGGGGCGCAACCATAGAGCCCCGTACGAAGTGCGGGGACAAGAAAGCATAGGCGATATTAGAGCCCTGAAGGGGCGAAACCAGTTTCATACAGATCAGACCAATTGTTGCGCCCCTTCAGGGCACTGTTTGAATTTGGGGGTTGATAATGCCCGCGTTTCACACGGGCCTAAATTGTTAAGCCCCTTCAGGGCTATAGCTTATAACATTCCATAATGGGTATGCCTTATTTGCTGTACTCCTAAAAGACTATTTGTTGATCATCAGCAATCAACGCACACACCGAAAGCCCTGAAGGGGCGGAAACATATAGCCCCGTACGAAGTGCGGGGACAAGAAAGCAAAGGCGATATAAGAGCCCTGAAGGGGCGAAACCAATTTCATTCAGATCAGCCCAATTGTTGCGCCCCTTCAGGGCACTGTTTGAATTTGGGGGTTGATAATGCCCGCGTTTCACACGGGCCTAAATTGTTAAGCCCCTTCAGGGCTATAGCTCATAACATTCCATCATGGGTATGTCGTGGCTGCTGTTTCCCTCAATGCAGAATTATATATAATAAAAAAGCCCCGATCGTTATCGGGACTTTTTAACCTTAACCAAATTAATTTAACTACTAAGTTAACCTTTGCGCTTTGCCTTTATCGGATAAAGGACTGAGAAAACTTTTACGTGACAAACCTAAGGTGTTCAAAACGAACCTATTGTAAGAATTCTCACTTAACGCCGTGTAGGAATTGGACTACAAACAAAAACCCCGGACATCCTTCGGCCGATGCTGTGCATTTACCGAAGTATACCCGGAGCTTGTACTATTTTCAGGGCTTCAACACCCGCTATTTCCGGAGCGAATCAGCACTCCGTTGCTTTCAATCAGTTGCCTTCGATCGATACCAGTTCGATTTCGAAAACCAGTTCTTTTCCGGCAAGGGGATGGTTGGCGTCCACTACAATGTGGTCTTCGCTCACCTGTGCCACTACCACGTGCGTTTCACGTCCATCGGGTGATTGGGCCACGAGGGTTTGTCCAACTTCCGGCTGCATGTCCTCAGGAAGGTGTTCGCGTGGAACTTTTTGCATCAATTCCTGTCGCACCTCGCCATAGGCCTGGTCGGGCGCAATGTTGATGGTTTTCTTTTCATTCAGACTCATACCTTCAACGGCAGCGTCAAATCCCTGAATCATCATACCCGCTCCTACTACAAATTCAAGGGGTTCGCGTTGCAGGCTCGTATCGAATACCTCTCCGGTGGTTAGTTTTCCTGTGTAATGCACCTTTACGGTGTCTTGCTTTTTTGCTTGAGACATATCTGGAAATAAATTTTCCGCAAAGGTCAGGCTATTTTTTGGATTACGCCTGTTGTCCATGTTTTCAAGCAGTTGGTGGCATCCGCCAAATGGATAAGAAGGACACCTTGCATTGGAAACATATCCGCTCAAGAACCGGCATTACCGGGAAATCACCATCAGCAGGAAGTGCCCATTAAACCGAGGAACAAGAGTAAATCTGTTGTATTCACTATGGCATCGGCATTGAGGTCGTGCTCGCATACTCCTGTACAGCCCAGTCCGCCCAGGAACAAGAGTAAGTCTGCCGTGTCTACAGCGCCACTGTTGTTGAAATCGCCCATACAGCCAACTACGACCAATTCACAGGTAAGTCGAATGGTTCCCGCATCTCCGGTCGCTATTCCATTCAAAGAGCTGTTGAGTTCCACATCAAATAGTTCTGCTGTTGTGGATGTGGTAATGGAAGTCCAGGTGATTCCTCCGTCGGTTGTAACAGCCAAAGCACCATTCAATCCACACGCCAAGCCATTGGTGAGATCTGCAAAATGCACCGCGTTCCATTGGGTGTTGACAGGCATACTCATGGCTGTCCAGGTAGCACCTCCATTTGTGGTTTGATACACGCCAAATTCCGCCGCGATAAAGCCGTGTGAGGCGTCCAGGAATTGAAGGTCATACAAATCCCCCGGGATTCCTGTCGCCTGCGGTGTCCAGGTGCTTCCTCCATTGGTGGTGACAAGATAGGTGGACGAACGGCCTACGACAATTCCGTTGAGGTTGTCGAAGAAGTGAACACCATGCAATCGCACTGTGGTGCCCGATGCCTGAGCGGTCCAGGTTCCACCGGCATTCGTGGTGTGTACGATTCCACCACTACGCCCTACACAGGTTCCAATTTGGTCGGTTACAAAATGGAATTTGTATAAATCATCCGGTGCAGGCGAAAAGCTCAATGTCCAGCTCAATCCGCCATCGGTCGTTTTAAGTATGCGTCCGTTTTCACTGCAAATGTATCCGTCGGTGGCGTTTACGAAGTAAATACTTTCCATGTCGTTCCCGCCATTCGGGTGAGTCAGCGCTTGCCACGTAGCACCGCAATCCTCGGAATGCATCAGGAATCCGCCATCACCGCACATGTACATGTGGTTGTCAGCCAGAATGGTAGTTCCGTTGATCGCATTGGCCGTTAAAAAACCGGGATTGATCCACTGTGCGGTTACGGTGTGCGTTAGGGAAGCGAACAAGAGGGTGTAAATTAAAGATCTCATAATACGAGTGGTTTGGTTTCTTTGGTTTGGTGTTGTGTGGCTGGTTGACAATTATGGCCTTGCCGGAGTAGATTCCACTACTCCAACAAGGCCCTTTGACGGCTATCGCTCAACTCAAGTGATTTCCTTAAAAAAGGCGCTAATTCTTTTCAAAAGTCAGGTAGTCGGTACCTCCGTTTCCTCCACTTACATCAATCAGTTCGATTTTTGTCTCTGATTGAGATATAAAATGCCAGTCGTCGCTTAGTTCTTCAAAATGGTCAGGGGAAGAAAAACTAAGGTTAAAGTCAAGGTCGTCCTGACTATCATCGTCGCTACTACTTGCTGAAATGCTCCAGCTTCCGGAGTGACTTTGTGTACCATTACTGGCAGAGACTGATCCCGAAGAATTAAAATTAAAATCGTAGCCGGTGTAGTGTGTTGTTTCATTGGTCCCGGAATCAATGAACTTGGTAATTCTCCAGGTACCGCTTTGGACATTTTCTTCAACCTGACTTTTAGTCGAATTGGAATTTTTGTCCTTCTTACAAGATGGCAAGGCCATCATGCACATTGCAATTCCGAGTGCTAAGATGTGTGCTTTCATTTTTTCCTTGTTAATTAGTGTGCCAAGTTTCACTGCACGAGAGGTGCAGTAAAAGCTCATGACAAAACTAATTCGACCATCCATCCCCACCGTTGTCTTACGTACCACTTCGGAAAGCTATTTTCCTGATTCAGTGACAATTTCATTAAATGTACGCAGCATGCTGACCTCAATTTACCTTGGGAAAATGTAGTTCACGAGTGAGAAGATGTACAAGGTGTTGATCAAGAATGCATGGCATTCGCCAAATGCATTGCCTCCACAACCTTACTCACCACTCCATATCCTGCACACGATCTTCCACAAGTTGAAGCTGTGTCACCATGTGTATTTCAGCAAATGAACTTGATAATGCTAAGACCTGCTTTGAGGTTGTGGGAGTATCCTCTCTAGCCCATTGCTTCCTCCAGACTACCGGGCTTACTTAAACTCATCACCAGCCGCTCAGGGTAGGGGGCCAGAAAGGAGGAAAGAGTAGAACATGGATTAAAGGAATACCGGAATAAGCCCACCGGGAAACTGGAGTGAGATTATTGATGTGATCAATTTCACGCAAAGCCGCAGAGACGCAAAGAGAGGACTATGACTGAAAATGAACTATCAAAATCAATTGTAATCACAACCAATAACCTTTGCGCCTTAGCGCCTTTGCGTGAAACCAAAAAGGTCAAGACTTCCGCGCTTACTTAAACTCATCACCAGCAGCTCAGAAAAGAGGACTAAAATGGAAGGCAGAGTAGAACGTGGAATTAATGGAATACCGTAATAGACCATCGGGAAACTGGAGTGAGATTATTGATGTGATCAATTTCACGCAAAGCCGCAGAGACGCAAAGAGAAAAATAGGACTGAAAATG
>JAGQVX010000178.1 GCA_020437755.1 Flavobacteriales bacterium | reverse complement strand
GTTCCCGCATCTCCGGGCTCCATGGTCAGCATCAAAGCGAGATAATCACTCCATCCTTCACCCATTTGTTCCTGGTTGCCCAGACAACTTGTGGTGTTCGGTCCACCGGTGAGACGGTTGGAAACACCGTGACCATATTCGTGAATGATTACACCATTGTCCAAATCCGAAGTACGGCTTGGTGAGGTCTGCGTCCAAACGTACATCTGCATACGTGGGTTACTACCATCGGGAGGTGTACCGAAGTTCGCGTTGTTGGTGCCACTTCCATCCAAAGCATCGGCATTTACGTAGTCGTTTCCTGCACCACCGTTGCCGTAGTTGTTTTCCTGAAAGTTTCCTGATGCTTCATCAAATCCGTAATTGTACAGTACATCGTGTACGATATTGTTCCAATAAAACAAGTTGGTGATCGCAGCCGACTGGTACGTGCTAGGCGCATTGGCGAAGTTGATAGGGAAATCAAAGTCGAGTGTTGCCCCTCCATCCGGACTAAATCCGGGTACGTTGTTGGCATCTTGATCTTCAGATGCGTATACGTTGTTACCGCGAGTGATGGTATACTCAGCACCTGCAGCACCGTTAGTGTCATGCCATCCAAATGGGGATGCTACACCTGCAGTCCAAGGAGTTGTCTCATTGGTGCGAGGTCCATGGCTAGGCGACTCCAACGGAATCGCAAATACGTTGTATGAGTTGGCCAGGAATGGCAAATACGCTGGTCCTTCCTCACAAGCAACACCGTGAATATGTCCGCGGTCTCCCGTAAGTGAATGATCAACTTTACAGTTGCTCACCCAGTCGTTCTTTTCCAGGTATTGTCCGGTGATGGCATCAATTCGAATTTGCCACCAGTGCTCGCTTCCGGTTTCGTAAATCACATATTCCCAGGCGAGTTTCAAACCTTCCTTTCCCTGGTCAACATAGACCAGACGAAAAAGAATGTCCTCCTGCGCAATGCTTCCTTTCGAAATCAATCCTTTCTTCTCGGCGCCAATTCCCGGCTCCAAGATTTGGATATCACCAACATTACCCAGTTTCAAAGCCATTGCAGCGCTTTTCAAACCATCTACCGGCGAAACACCCGGGGCAGTTGCCACTGTGGTTCGATCCAGGTTATTGGCCAATGTACCGGCATGCCCAACGACCTTTCCACTGCCATCGTAAATCACGTTGACAATGCGGTTGTGGATGTCAATACCATTGACGGTTTGTTGCAGATACGCCACTTCGAAATCACGATTACCCCCTTGGGTTACGTGCGACAAGCGCATGCCTTCCAGGTCTTTTTCGTTCACCTGAAGCGATGACTTGTTCTCTTTGAGGTAATCGATCGAGCCCTGCAACTGTCGCTGAGCATTCATCGATACACTGCCCATCATCAGACCGATAATCAGTCCAACAATCGGAAATCCGAATCGAAAAGTTGTTTTGTTAAATGAGGTCATATTGAAGCGTTTAGCACAGGGCAAATGGTGTTAGGCATCCGCCAAATGCGTATGAACATTTAGATTTATAACAGGTATGAATTTTCGTATTTGAATGGGGATGACTCCTTGCTTTGAGCTATGCAGGCATACGCCAAATAGCCAATCTCATCTGACATACGCAGGAAGATCAACTTACATGCACCCTCAAAAATCACCGAATTGATCGGCATCATCAGTTATCCGTTTTGGTTAAGATCCATTACTATACAGGGGGAGTACGCTACCAAAGATACAAAATCTAAACTGATCAATATCATGTTCTTGCAGTGTAAGTTTGAAATTTCCTTCCCAAGCTACTGCAATACGGACATGAGGCACGGAAGTTTCAGGAACGAAATTCCGGCCCTACCATTTGGCGCATGCCTGCCCTTAATAAACGCTGTTCAAATCCCTCCTACATTTGTACTTTTGCACCTCACGAACGGAGATGAGATATGAAAATTGGAGTAATTCGCGAAACCAAAACCCCACCCGATAAACGGGTTCCACTGAGTCCCGAACAATGTGCTGAAGTAAAAAAGCTCTACCCACATGTAGAACTTGTCGTGCAGCCCAGTGACGTTAGAAAATACAAGGATGCAGAGTATGAAGCTGCAGGAATAACATTGCAGGAAGATCTTACAGATTGTGATATCCTCATGGGAGTGAAGGAGGTTAAAGCTGAAGCACTCATCCCCGGAAAAACCTATTTGTTTTTCTCCCACACGTTCAAGTTCCAGCCATACAACGCCAAATTACTGAAGACGATTCTCGAAAAGAAAATCCGACTTGTTGACTATGAAATCATCAAAGGAACAAATGGCAAAAGACTAATTGGATTTGGCCGTTACGCGGGGATTGTGGGGTGCTACAATGGCTTCAGAGCTTATGGACTAAAGCATGGCTCGTATACCCTAAAACCTGCCAATGAGTGCCACGACCGGGAAGAAATGGAATCGGAACTGCATAAAGTTGTGCTACCCGCCGACTTTAAACTAGTACTCACCGGTTTTGGTCGTGTGGGCCATGGAGCACGTGAAATAGTTGATTTGCTGCCCATTACCGAGGTAAAAAAAGGAGATTTCCTCACCAAATCTTTTGATCACGCCGTATTCACCCACCTCAATACCGAAGATTACTTCAGGAGGAAATCAGACGAGGGATTTGACAAAGCTGAATTTTATAGCAATCCGGAACTTTATCATTCGGTTTTCCCACCCTATTGCCATCAGGCTGATATGTATGTAGCTTGTCATTACTGGGCTGACCACTCACCGTTTTTCTTCACCCGTGAAGACATGAAGCACCCCGATTGGAAATGTTCGGTGGTTGCAGATGTGAGTTGCGACATCGGCGGACCGGTAGCCTGCACCATTCGCTCTTCCACGATTGCAGACCCTATTTTTGGTTATCATCGATTCCACGAATCAGAGTGCGACATCTCCGATCCGGATGGCATAGCCGTGATGGCTGTTGACAACCTCCCTTGTGAACTGCCTAAAGATGCCTCAGAAGATTTTGGAAATGAGCTGATTAAACATGTCCTACCCCACCTATTGGGTGCCGATGAGTTGGGAATCATTCAGCGTGCCAGTGAAACAACGCTTGAAGGAAAACTGACCGACAAGTATGCATATCTTCACGACTACGCCTACAACGCTTGACTTACTGAGGGACGAAGGTGTAAGAAATAGTACCCTTTTGCTTTCTTGGAGCCGATAGTGAACTATTGAAGCGACACATCAACGCGTATTTCACCGATTCATCGAGGAGGCATTCGTTGTTGGTGGTGGTTCCTGCTTCGCTGACACGTGCGTCGGTTACCAGTCCGTTTTGATTCACCTCAATTTCGACTACAACGGTACCACTGTTTCTGCAGCGGTAAGTCGGTTTGCGAATCTCTAGGTCATCACGGCCTTCCAAGTTGTACGAGGCAGTAACCTTGCCGTCGTACGACTTTTGATCGTACCATTCGTAATCCTCCCGATCTTCATCGGATTGCTCCGGCAATTCAACATTGGACTCCGGATTGCCCTTTGCGGCGCGCTCTTGCGCTAGTTGATCCAACACCTGTTGCTCCAGGCTTTTGAGATCATTGTAAATATCTTCTGCTGCTTGTTTTTTTGATCTTGAACTGAAATCCCTGGCTTCACTGGTGAGTTCGGCATTTTCATTGGCCGTAAGATTTCGGATGTCGTCCAGTTCTGAAGTGAGCTCCAATTCCTGAGGAATGGTCATAGCAAGAAGCTGCACCTCGATTGGTGCTTTGTCTTCCTGCTGAGACTCAACCATATCACTCCCCCGTGTAACGAGATGAACGATGCTGAGTACTACAACATGGATGGACAGGGAAATGATTATCGCTAAATACCCCCGCTTACTCATATTAGTTTAAACGCACAATGCTGCCCGATCCGTCGTTTTCTTGCTTTAATTGTTGCGGATCGCCTTTGTAGCGTACGTCACCACTGCCTGAAAGGTTAATCGACAATTCATGTTCAACGTTTACTGATACATTCCCGGAACCATCGTTGCTCACGTCCACAACTTCAGCCTTGAGCAGGGAAGCATCCGAATCGCCCGAACCGTCGGCATCCAATTCAAATGACTGAACACTCCCTGAGAGGACCAGGTCGCCGGAACCATTTTGACTCACGGATAGCTCCTTCCCTTTGAACTGCAATGTCATTTCTCCCGATCCATCATGGACCACATCCAATTCATCACCGCGCAATGCATTCTGAGTTGACAAGCTGCCGCTGCCATTGTGGATTATCTTGTCCAAACCATTGGTATATACCACCACGCGAATGGGTTCGGTATGTGAGATACAGCCTTCCACGTCAATGGTGAGTTTTTTACCTTCAGACGTCGTTTTGATGTAAGGAAGCAGGTTCTCCTGAGCAAACACCTCAACACTATTCTTCTCACTGATAAGGTTCTCCCGGATTTCAACATCCGCGCTGCAATCCAGTCTCAATACTTCAAAATCGACAACTGCGCGCGATTCACTTACTTGTTCTCCTTCTCCCTGAACGCAATCTATGCAGCCTTGATGTATCAGGGCAAACGCCAGAGCTAGTATAAAAGTGGAAACTAAATTTCTCATAATGCTGATCTTTGTTGGGGTTCCAAGTCTGTTCCAAATGTGCTTTTAGGTCCTACCCCAGTAACACAATGAACAACGCCCTGTCACAAGGCTAAGGTATATCAAACGATTGAAAACCGTAGATTTTTGGCAGGATTCACGCCAAAAAAATGCATTGCGGCGTAACAGTCGCTCCAAATTCCCGTTAACACAGTTTCACAAGTCAAATTCCGTTTTTGGCATCGGAATTGTTTCAAAGCATGTATATTTACGTCTCTCAAAGGAGACATAACCAACAAAATGATATTCAAATGAAAAAGGTACTGCTCGTTTTAGGAATGGTTGTTTTTGCAAGCTCATTGACATTTGCTCAGACTGAAGCTGCGAAATCAGAGACCAAAGGTGAAAAGGCTAAAACTGAAAAAGTTGATGCCAAAGAAAGTAAAGCCAAAGCTGAGTGCACAAAAGACCAAAAGTCTTGTGAGAAATCATGTGCCAAGTCTTGCTCAGATTCGAAAGAATCAGCATCAGCAGGTAAGTCGGAAAAGTCATGCAGCAAATCTTGTTGCGACAAGAAAGCATCTGCAGATGGCGACAAGGCTAAGAAGGCTGAAAACACTGCTCAAAAAGAACGTCAGCGTCGTGAAGTACGCAGCAATGGCGGAGCAGTTGCAGTGAAGAAGGATTAATCTACAGGATTACCCAATCGAGTAGGAAGATAGGGATTAGTTCCCTATCTGTCCTCTCACACCACCGTACGTACGGTTCCGTATACGGCG
>JAGQVX010000177.1 GCA_020437755.1 Flavobacteriales bacterium | reverse complement strand
CAGGGAATTCAACATCAACGGAGACAATACCGCTGAGTTGGTTATTGGATTTATTGATGGAGATGGTGATATCGGTCTGGATCAGGAGGACACGACAGGAGCCTTTTGCTACGACACATGTCTGTATCACTGGAATCTATTTCTCGAATATTACGAGTTGCAGAACGGAAACTGGGTCCACTACCCTATTGACTGGACCGATCCCAATGCCATTCCTTTCTACTACCGGGTTCCCGACGTTACCCCCACCGGTCAGAATCCTGCTCTTGTAGGAGAGATTGCGGTGGACCTGGTGGCCTATTTTCTGGACATCAGTGAGTTCGACACGGCACGTTTCGAAGTAACACTGGTTGACCGGTCGCTCAATATGAGTAATACTGTTCGTACACGGAGTTTTTTAAAGCCTTAAAATCCTGCTGGATTTCCCATTTGTTTGCGATGAACAATGGAACTTTAATGCTTTTTCTGCGTATGTTATGTTATCGTTAATTTTTTCTTAACTTAACGTTTCCAAAAGTAGCACACATGCGTTCGTTTATCGTTCTTCTTTTTGTACTTGCGCCGGTACTTTCGTTTTCACAAAACATCACATGGGATGGTGAGCACTACCTTGACAACAAGGGCAATTTATACTGCGGAACATACACGGTGTACACAGAAAGTGGTACTGTAAGTGCTTCTTATGAATTGCGGAAAGGAGAGCTTCATGGGGCCGTGTGCACATATCACAACAATGGTGCTATTCAGCAAATGGGACATTATTCTCATGGCCGCAAAGATGGTATGTGGATCACCTGGAACGAGGATCACCAAAAAACAGGTGAAGCGTTTTATGACGAAGGTTCCAAGACAGGCGTATGGCGTATTTGGCATGCGAATGGGGGGTTGCAGTATTTGATGTCATTCTCAAATAACGAGCGCACTAACGATTGGAAAATCTACGACCAGGAGAACAACCTTATTTGCGAGAAAGTATTCTAGACTCGCATACCCGCTCCACATTTCTAATCCTTTTCAGCTTAATTTTGCCTTCAAATTACATTGAATGAAAGGCAAACTGCGTGAAGTTGCAGGCGTATTCCTCAAGATGGGCATTTTCGCATTTGGCGGCCCTGCGGCGCATATTGCAATGATGGAGCGCGAAATCATTGAAAAGCGAAAATGGATGAGCCATGAGCATTTCCTTGATTTGATCGGAGCGACTAATCTAATCCCGGGACCAAACTCGACAGAGATGACGATGCATTGTGGCCATGAATATGCGGGTCGTTCGGGACTTTTTGTTGCCGGGATATCGTTTATCACTCCCGCCATATTGATCACAGGAACACTGGCATGGTTGTATGTTTCGTATGGGAGTTTGCCGGAGGTAGCTCCATTTCTGGTGGGTATTAAGCCGGCGATTCTGGCCATTATTGCCCAGGCCGTATTGAAGTTGGGAAAGAAAGCCTTTAAAAAGACGGTACATTATATCATCGGCGCCTTGGTACTTGCCGCTTGTTTGTTGGGCCTGAATGAAGTCACCGCCATACTTGGGGCAGGCTTTGTAGGTATGCTCATTTACCTGGCCCGAAATAAGGGAAACCTTAACACAATGGCATGGCTACCCTGGATTCTGGGTAGTTCCACTATTGGGTTTATCAATGACAAGTCTCTTCAGGTGTTCCTTATCTTCCTGAAGGTCGGTAGTATTTTGTACGGCAGCGGTTATGTCCTTTTTGCCTATCTCGACGCAGAACTTGTAGACCGGGGACTCCTTACTTACGGCGAGTTGATGGATGCAATAGCTGTTGGTCAGATGACGCCGGGCCCGGTGCTTTCTACTGCCACATTCATTGGTTATCAGTTGAATGAATGGAGTGGAGCTTTGGCTGCGACAGCGGGGATTTTTCTCCCTTCGTTTTTGTTTGTTTTGCTTCTTAATCCGGTGATACCAAAACTGCGCAAATCTCAATTATTTGCAGCCGCGCTTGATATGGTAAACGTGGCCGCGATGAGCGTCATGGCTGCTGTACTCCTTCAGATGACGTGGGAAACATGCACAAGCTGGCAAAACATACTTGTAGCAGCGGTGAGTTTTCTACTCGTTTTCAAGTTTTCGAAAATAAGTACACCCTGGATTGTAGTCCAGGGTGCACTGCTGGGATATGTTCTCCAGCTAATCTGATTAGAAGCTAAACTCGGTCTGGAGCCGTACTTCCATATTGTCGTAGTTGTTTTCCTCTTGAATCCATGTAAAGTCGGCCTGTACCTTCAGGTTATGACCAACCACGTAGCGGGAAATTCCAAAAGTGTACTCTGTTGCATCATCGGCTACGAGGGAAATATTGGGATTGAACTGTGTATAGCGCGCTGCCAATTCCCAATTGCTTTTGAACAGGTAGCCCAATTGAGCATTAAGTGCAGTTCCGGTTAAGAATGCTTCATCAACACTCAGCAGCACTCCCTCACTATCCCAGGTTCCGGCAGTAATGGGTGTTCCGTTGGTTTGACGATCGGCATATTCTACCATCACCGAAATTCCTTTGTACTTGATGACAAGGTCGGCAAATATGGTTTGCAGGTCACGCATACCATTGACTGTGTAAGAGCCCAACTGACCACCAGTCCTTTCAGCGTTCACATTGTATGAATAGGTGAAACCCAACATAATCTTCGGTTTCGCTTCGCGGGCCAAATCAGAGGCATAATAGTCTCCTTTCTTGGTGAACTCACCCATGGGAAGCAATTCAATTCTTCCGGTGTAGCAATGTCCAGAGGAGAATCCTTTTTGGTTCAAACCTTCACCTTGAGTAATAGCCAATGCCTCCCGAATCAACATCGGCCCAAGCTTCATGTGGTGACGGAATTGGATTCCGGCATCCCGGTCGATATTGAATTTTGAATTGAGCATGGAGCGGTCAACAAACTGCAGCTTTTGAGATGAAATTACCCGCTCTACGTTGCCCGGAAGTTTAGTTTGACCGAACCAAACGGAGAGGTTTCCAACAAAATTCCACTTTACTACCGCATCCAGGACGGTTCCACTGAGCACATCGTACTCGAACTTATACTTCACCTTCGGGGAATAGGCATGTCCCTCACCTTTAATACGCGCTCGTCTCACATACGCACGGTCGTGAAAGGGATCATCTTTGAACGCTGTATCGGTAGTATACACGTACAATCCATCGTAGCGGGTTTGGATACGCGACGAAATTTTGGCCGACCAGGATGAGTCCTGTGAATAGACATTGATGAGTCCTTTGCCGAATGGCACAGATGTCCAATCTTGTGCATTTAGTGCCACTGACAAATGAGTAACAAGCAATACCAAGATTGTATTGCAGAGATTCTTCTTCATGATGGTTGCGTTTTGACGACGCAAAGGACTCCATAATTGGAAAAAAATGGAAGTCGCTAATCTTATCTTAATGTTTTCTTTACATATACCTAACCCTTAAATTTCACTATCTATCTGATTTAGTGCGTATTACATTCTTCAACCTCCTCGGTTACCTTGCAATGTGTCCAATGTTATGTTTATGTTATGAATCATGATCATTAACCTTGTCCCAGCACACCAACGTAACTTTGCACTTCATCAAACAACCAAGTAATTATGACCAAACTATTTGCCAGTTTGTGGTTTACCCTTTTGACTGTCGCGCTTATCGCGCAACCTCAGGACAATCCAACGACTCAGGAGTTGGACACCATAAACCAGGTTACTTCAATTGTTGAAGTTGAGCCTTATGTTCCGGAAAAAGGAATATTTACGCACATGACGGCACATGCCGGTGCCGGTGCTCTGGATTTAGATTGGGTATTGGATTGCGAGGCTGTTTCGAATCTCGAAGGCTATCAGTACATCATCAAGTACAATACTAAAATCGGAGAAAAGCGTCACAAGAAGGGCTATAAGAATAGTGATTGGAAAACCACAGAAGCTTTTGCAATTGATAAGTCGTCCTTCACGATTGAAGATCTTGCGGATAATGAATCATACGTACTGAACATTGGTCTTATTCCCGCAGGTAAAACCGACGTTGCAGATGTTGTGGTTTGGTCTGACACGATAAAAGGCAAAACTGATCGTGGTTGGGGAATCATCAAGTTTTTGATTCTCATCGGATCTTTAGGACTGTTCATCTTTGGTATGAAGATCATGAGCGACGGATTGCAGCGTGCGGCTGGAAATAAGCTACGTCAGATGCTCGGTTCTATTACTTCCAATCGTGTCAAAGGGGTTCTTACGGGCTTTGGGTCAACAGCCATTGTTCAATCTTCATCTGTGACCACGGTTATCACCGTAAGTTTGGTTAATGCCGGACTGCTAACCCTGCGTCAATCTGCCGGGGTAATGATGGGGGCTAATATTGGTACTACCATTACCGCGTGGCTGGTTTTGCTGCTTGGTTTTAAGGTGAGTATCTCGAGCTATGCTTTGGTATTGATTGCCATTGGGGCGCCGTTGATGTTCATGAATTTTAAACGTGCCAAGGATCTTTCAAATGCCATCATTGGATTTGCCATTCTGTTCATTGGTTTGGACTATCTTAAAGAGGCCGTTCCGAATCTGGATAAGGACTCCCCTCTTGTGCAGTTCTTCATCAATTACAAGGACATCCCTGTAATCTCCAATGTTATGTTTGTAATGCTTGGAGCCTTGGTGACTATTGTAATTCAGTCATCATCCGCAGCAATGGCATTGACACTTACCATGGTTTCGAAAGGAATTATTCCTTTTGAAGTTGCTTGTGCTATGGTGCTGGGTGAAAACATTGGAACTACTATTACTGCTGAGCTTGCCTCGATGGTAGGTAACGTTCATGCCAAGCGTTCGGCTCGTATACACTCGTTATTCAACATTGTGGGTGTAACCTGGATGCTCTTCATCATGTCGTTTTTCCTTGATGGACTTGGGCTGATCGTTGGAATGGTTCACGATGTAGCCTTTGACCCTACAGACACCGTGCTGGCGAACGAAGGAATCGCATTGTTCCACACCACTTTTAACCTGGCAAACGTGCTCTTGCTGATCTGGTTTGTCCCTCAATTGGTACGACTGGCTGAACGAACCGTTAAATCCAAAGGTGAGGCTGATGAGGAATTCAAGCTCGACTATATTACCGGAGGTGGCGTAATCGACTTCCCGGAAGTTGCCATCATGGAAGCTTCCAAAGAAGTGGCCAAATTTGGAAAGATCGCTTCTCGGATGCCTTCGTTTGTTGCTAAATTGATTTCAAGTCAGGACAAGAAGGTAAGAAACAAGATGTTTACCAAGTTGGAGAAATACGAGCATATTACCGACCGTGTCGAAATTGAAATTGCTCAATTCCTTGACAAAGTGTCCAC
>JAGQVX010000176.1 GCA_020437755.1 Flavobacteriales bacterium | reverse complement strand
CCCGAAGGGAACGAAGGCTCAGCAAGAGTAAGAGGAAAGAGCAAGAGGAAAGAGCAAGAGAAAAGAGCGAGAGAAAAGAGCAAGAGGAGATACTCACTAACATCAAACTACGTCATCCAACATCGGCACGGGCGTCGATTTATTGCGTCCATATCCTGCATTCACACATCAAAACCTACCAGCTATCAACTCGCCCCTCACGGAATTGCCTTTGAATTATAAGCACACTAATTTTGCGATATTGGGCTTGAGAGTACCGCCCCGAAGGGTCAGGAAAACAGCAAAGGTGGGGGCGTTTGCAACAGTCAAAAAAAAGCCTTGCCGCACAAATGCGATTTTTCTCATCCTAAAGTCGGCCCCAGAAAATAATACCGACTCAACTTCATTCCAATAAAGCCGAGTCCATGTAGTTGATAAAGATCTTGGCAAGGAATGCAAACACGAATATAACCGTAAGTAAAAGTCGGAGCCTTCTCATCCCCATTGAAGGTTTTTCATAGTTGAGGATGAGGTCAAAAAAGACTACAGCCACACCCATAAACTCCAAAAGAGTCATAGTGCCAAGGTAAGACTTGACGAAAAAGAAAAAATCTCCGGCCAAAGGCAATCCTTCCAGATACCTTCCCAGAAAAAAGAGCACGTTGTAAATTCCGAGTAGGATATAGGTGAGGATAAGGAGGTGCTTGTCGGTCATGTCAATTCCGGTTAACGGCGCGAATTTAAGGCTAAGTTACCATTTGCCGAATGGCATACTAAAATCAACATGTAAGCCGCGAATATTGTTTATCTTCATCGCTCAAAATCACTTAAAATGAACATCTGGGAAAAACTCAAAGGAGAATTTATTGATATCATCGAATGGACCGATGATTCGCAGGATACGATGGTGTACCGCTTTGAACGGTACCAAAATGAAATTAAGAATGGCGCGAAACTCACAGTGAGGGAATCGCAAGTGGCTGTGTTTGTCAATGAAGGTCAAATCGCAGATATTTTTGAACCGGGTATGTACACCCTTGACACCCAAAACCTGCCTATTCTCGCCACATTGAAAGGATGGAAGTACGGGTTTAACAGTCCGTTCAAGGCAGAGGTTTACTTCGTCAACACTAAGAATTTTACCGATCTGAAATGGGGAACGAAGAATCCCATCATTCTTAACGATGATCGATTTGGTATGCTTGAAATCAGGTCGTTTGGTACCTATGCTATTCGCATTACCGACGCCGGAAAATTCATCAAAGAAATCGTCGGAACGGATGGTGAATTCACCAAAGACGAGGTTACTGAGCAGTTGAGAAGCATTGTGGTAACACGCTTCACGGATGCCGTGGGAGAAAGCCGGATTCCGATAGAAGGGTTTGCAGGCAACCTCAACGAACTCTCGGAGTTTTCGCAGGAAGCCATGGATCCGGAGTTTGGAGAATATGGATTGTCGCTTACGAAGTTCCTCATTGAGAACGTATCGATGCCTGAGGAGATTAAGAAGGAAATCTTCGAATTGAGCCGTCTCGATAAAATCGATCTCAACAAGCTTGCTCAAATGAAAGCTGCCAAAGCAATGGAAGCGGCGGCGAATAATCCTAGCGGTACCGCCGGTGCAGGTATGGGGATGGGAATGGGCTTCGCCATGGCCAATCAAATGGGGCAGATGTTCAACCAACCTTCGAATGCATCGCAAGGTCAAGCTCAAACGGCTCAAGGCCAGGGAGGTTCAGCACCTGCAGGTCCACCGCCCGTGCCGGGATCTGTTCAATTGTGGGTAGCGCAAAATGGTCAACAATCAGGTCCTTTTAATATGGACACTATCCGCTCTATGGTGCAGGCGGGCAGCATCCAAAAGGACACATTGGTATGGAAAGAAGGAATGGCAGAGTGGGGTGCGGCTTCAGGCGTAGCAGAAGTTAGCGGACTGTTTGGTTCAGTCCCTCCACCAATCCCAGGGGCATAATATGGCTGAAATAGAGGTTCTTGCGGAAGGAGCCAAGCGGATTCACTGCGTTAATTGTGGAGCTGAACTGGCCTATAAGCCGGGGACAACGACGTTGGTTTGTGGTTATTGCGACACGCGCAATGAAATTAATCAGGCGGAAATGGAGGTTGCTGAACACGACCTCTTGGAATTCCTGCGTGAATCGGCTGCAAAGGCTGATACGCGTGAAGTAGAAACCATTGAATGCAATTCCTGTGGAGGGATTGCCACGTTTGACCCGTCGCTGGTAGCTCAATCATGCGGGTTTTGTGGTAATCACCTGCTGGTGAAGGATGCCGTTAAGGTCACCAATATCAACCCTCACGCGGTGTTGCCATTTCAAATCGATCGCAAAGCAGCCCTCAAACTATATAAGGAATGGCTCAACTCCCGGTGGTTTGCACCCAATGATCTCAAAAAGATGCAAAACCACCCGAACACGATTCAGGGCATATATATTCCCTATTGGACGTTTGATGCAGAAACTGCCTCGGATTATACCGGTGAACGAGGGGTGCACCGAACCGAAACATATACCGTGAGTGTAACACGTGATGGTAAGCCGGCTACCGAAACGCGAACCCGAGTGGTAACCGACTGGTATCCGGCGAGTGGACATGTTGATCATTTCTTTGATGACGTATTGGTGCTGGCGAGCAAATCGTTACCGGAAAAACAAGCACATCGTCTGTCGCCCTGGAATCTAAGTCAGTTGGTTGTGTTCGAAGAAGATTACTTGCGCGGTTTTAAAGTGGAGTCCTATCGCGTGACCCTCGAGGAAGGGTTCACCACCGGAAAGCAGTTGATGGAGGAGGATATTCGCGTACTCGTACGACAGGATATTGGAGGAAATGAGCAGCGTATTCATTCACTCCATACCGATTATGACGATCTCAAGTTCAAGCATATTTTGCTGCCGATTTGGATCAGTAGTTTCAAGTTCAAAGGGAAGACTTTTCAGTTTTTAGTGAACGGTCAAACTGGGGAAGTCCAGGGAGAAAGACCATATAGTGCGGCCAAGATTGCCTTGTTGGTCATTGCGATTATTGCAGTTATTGTGCTGATTATCTTCCTGTTCCAGATGGGTGAGAAGGCATAGGTCAGGGAAGAGGTTTATCATTCCTCTATCAATGCCTTGATCTCTATTTGTTTCTCCAAGGTGCCTTCATTGAAGATCAGGGTAATCGTTTTGGTCTGATATCCCTTTTTCTGAGAAGGGTCAAACTGCACACGAAGTGGGGCAGAGGTGCCGGGCAGAATCACACGAGACTTCATTTCCGGAATGGTGCATCCGCATGATGCAAAAGCTGTGTCGAGAAATAGGGTGTCTGTTCCAAAATTGAACACTTCAAATGTGTGTTCAACCGGAAATCGTGAACCGATGGTTCCAAAATCATGAATTTCCGAACTGAAACCAACCGAGTCGGCCGGAGCAGTGGTACCCTTTACAACGCTTTCAATCATAATCTTACGCTCCATGCGAGCTCCCCGACTGTAGATGGATTCTTTTTCGTCTTCGAGCTTATCGCTCACATTTGCGTTTGCTTCATACTCTCCATAAGGGATTTCCTGAAAATCGAGTGAGCCATGATCGGGGCTAGTGTGATTGATGTAGGGCAGAAAGACCCCATTCTCATAACGTTCCAAAAAATTGATCAGGCTTCGTGTGCGACGTTTCGTGAGGTTGACGTTGTAGTCGCTCTCCGCCCTAGGACTGGCAAATCCACGGATGACCAATTCGATATTTCGGCCTTTTTGGAGTTCCTTCAAAAGCAGACCGGCAAATAGTTGCAGATCATTCATGCCTTTGTCGACAAAGAACTGATAGAAATCTTCCACATCGTACTGGGCATTTTCCTTCTCTTCGCCTGTCAATCCGCGGGAGTTCTCCGATTGGTATTTGCTGAATAGCTTTTTATACGAAACGTAGGCGTCTTCATAAGACAAGGAAGTGGTAGTGTCGCGTGTATTGGGATTGGGCTCATCATTGTGGAAATAGAGCGTAACGGGAAGGTATTTATTCAGCTCGTCCAACGAGGCATATTCCGGTTCTAGCGGTTCGGTAATGGAATCGGTGTATTGGAATGAGTAAATATCATTGCAACACATACCCCGATTGGTTTCATAGCTTCCCGGTCGATTGCTCGCAAAGAAACCGCGGTCGGCGAAAGGAAAGTAACTGTAGTACAAATCGTTGGCGACGCTATTGAACGGGTAACCCAAATTCTCGGGCTGGGAAAAATTCCGATGCTTACCCGCCGATCGAAAAATATCAAAGCCTCCATATCCCGTGTGCCAGTCGCTGCTGAAATACAGATAGTTGTCGAGGTAAAAAGGGGTAACCTCATTATCAGGGGAATTGATCATTGCTCCACAATTGGCCGGAGGTTGAGGCTGTCCACCCTGCAATTCACTCCACCAGATGTCCAACTTTCCTTCTCCTCCCGGTCGGTTGGAAGCGTAGAAGAGTACTTCCTTGTCATTGATCAACGCTATATGAGGCATAGTTGATGTATAGCCGTCGCGATTGACATGCTGCAGCTTTTGCGCGTTTCTGATTTTATTTCCGTCCCATTCTCCACGATAGATAGCACAAATATTTGCCACATCGCATTCGCAGTAATACACAGATTGATCAACACGGGAGAATGCAATATTGGCCTGTTGAATCTCTTCACCGTTCATCATTTCCGGAGTTTTGTAGATAGAGTCCAGGTGCGATTTCCAAAGGTGAATGGGAATTTCATCGCCCTTTTTCCGCGCACTGGCAAAGATGAACGTGCTATCCTCCAGGAGCCAGGAACCCAGATCTGACGCCGGACTGCTAATAGGGTCGTCCACTTTAATGATGAGCACTTCGCTATCGTCTCTTCGGGCGTTAATAGCCCAGGTGCACGCTTCGATTTCCTGGACACACTTTCGGTATTCGTAGCCATCGCTTTCGCGTTTGACTTTCTTAGAATACTTCTTGAAATTCCGCAAGGCTTCAGAATAATTGCCGTTGGCCTTTTGCATCATTGCCAACCAAAACTGCCCCTGTTCGAAGATCTTACCTCGGTCTTTATTATAAAGTCGGTTGTAGTAGAACTCGGCCTTTTCGTAATCGCGCGTCATCCGCAGGGCTTCGGCGTATTTCAATCCGTAGTCAAATTCGGCCGAGTCCAGTTCAAATGCATGTTGATAACAGGTTAGAGCCGCTAGCCAGTCGCCCTCATCAGCCCGGGTATCACCCAGGGCCTCCCATTCACGCGCCTTCTGACCACATGCCGCCGCATACACGAATAGCACCAAACCAACAATTAACCATCGCCTCATTGGCACGAATGTAAGGAAAACTAAAGATCCTGAAACGGTGCAATCCTAGCAATTGGATTATCTTCTTTTCGTTGC
>JAGQVX010000175.1 GCA_020437755.1 Flavobacteriales bacterium | reverse complement strand
CCCCAACAGAGGCACCTTGTTTTCCACCACGGCAATTTTCAACGCTTCGTCAATTCCACGTTCCTTGATATTGGCCATTCCCGTCCCAAAAGAACCTACACCCGGAAGTACCAATTTTTCAGCAGAGGAAATCTCATCAGGGTCAGAAGAAATAATACTTCTTCCGCCCACTTTTTTAATCATGTTCTTTACTGAAGCGAGATTACCCAGACCGTAGTCAACGATGACGATCATATTCAGGACTTGAATTGAAGGTGCGAAGGTAATCCAAAACCGCGATATGCTTCCAGATGGAACTCCGTGAAAAATTTAGAATTACTCATAGGAAGAGCAGCTTCCAGCAATTCGATCAATTGGTCGGATGATGAGGGAGAAATGATTTCCAGCCCGGTATCGGCATAAACGTTCTTTTCAAAGCATGCCGGAAAATAAAGTGTCTTCAATCCGAGGAACAGGCGCTCGATATTGGCTGAAGAATACACGGAAACTGCCACGTTGCATAGGTGGAACGCTTGCAGACTGGGAGTTTCACGATCGAGGATCTGAAAACGACCTTCAGGGAAATGCTTGCTATATTCCTTCATTGCTCCGGCAAACAGTTCAGGGCTCGCTTTTTCGCAAGGATGGAGGTAGATGAGTAGATTCAGCTCGGGACGTTTCTTCAGCAGGTTTGACAGTGTATCAATGAGCAGATCCTCACTTTCAAACTCACCGTACCCCGACGCCATTTCACCGCGCTCCTTTCTGCGCCATACGCCACTGGAAATGAATCCGATGGTGTTTTCTGAATCCTCAGCGAGAGTACGGGGCGCATGCAGCAAGGCCGACACATTGAATGGGGGAAGATTCCGCATGCTGCTTACGTACCAGTTCTCCTTGAGTTGCTGTTGCTCTTCTGGCTGGAAGGATGCCGTGAAAATAAACTCTGAGCAAACTACATGATGGTAGTACGGAGTAATAATATTGGACGAAGGAATTCGTACAACATGACACCCGCGTTTCATCAATACGAGACTGATAAAATTGCAATCTTTCTCATAGGAGTCAAACATCCATAGCTGTTTCACCCCACTTTTTTTTCGCAAAAAGTCAAGGAGCATGCATTCCACCAAATCGCTCTGCATACTCGCGTATGTGGCCCTTTTAGGGGAAACGAGCGAAAGCATGATGAGCATCGGAGAGGTCAGCAAAACCGTGAAAAGTATGGTCAGTTTTTGGGAAAAGGTTGTGGCACAGGCCAAATCTTCCCGTGAAACCATCAGTTCAGGTTGCTCTTCTCCGAGGACAGCCAAATAGTCCAGTTCCACCTGGTAGGATGCATTTCCCTTAAACAGCGCAATGCTTGCTTTATCGGGAAATTGTGGTGGTTTCTTAGCAATGAGTTTTACCGCCTTCAAAAAGTACCGGAATCCGATTAGAATATCCTGATGACTGCCTTCGGCAAGTCGGTAGCTGTGGCTTGAACGAAGTGTCTTCCACGAGGCAGACTCGGCACTTTTGATTTTCAGAGTATAGTGCCGGAAACAGGTAACAAATTGTCGGAATACAAACATCAGGACGGATCTTCAACAAGTTCCCAATTCATTCGCGTTCCCTTTGGACAATCTGCTGTGAATCGCTTGCCGAGTACCTCTTCGAGGTGTTTCGGGTGCATCCCAAATCCCGGACGTACCGACCGTACATTTTCAATGGTGATGATGTCGCCGGCTTTGACATCTGCCGCAACGTACAATGACCTACTGAATTCTCTTGATTTGCGCGCTTTGTCGGTCAGGTCGTAATTCACTTTCCCAAGGGCAGCTTCCGCTTCACGGACCATCTTGACCATTGCGGTGAATTCAGGTATATCCAGACTGAAAGCTGCGTCGGGTCCGCCGAGCGACTTGTCCAGTATGAAGTGCTTTTCGATAATGGCCCCACCCAGCGCTACGGATACCATAGGCACAGTATGCCCCAATGTGTGATCCGACAAACCACTGACAACATTGAACCTGCGTGCGAGATCAGGGATCATGACCAAATTGGCTTCTTCAATCGGGGCTGGGTAGGAACTGGTACATTTCAATAAAGCAATTTGATCGTTCCCGGCATCACGACAGGTTTGCACGGCAAGTTCAATGTCCTGTTCATCAGCAATACCTGTAGAAATGATCACGGGTTTGCCGCATGATGCCACTTTGCGAATTAGCGGAATGTCGGTTATTTCAAACGACGCAATTTTGTAAGCCGGGGCGTTCAGATTCTCCAGAAAATCTACTGCGCTGTGATCAAAAGGTGAAGAGAAGCATATCAGCCCCAATTCACGCGCCAGTTGAAAGATATCTTCGTGCCATTCCCAGGGGAGAAAGGCTTCTTCATACAAGTCATACAATTTTCGACCATCCCACAATGTGTTTTGCTTGATGACAAAATCAGCAGCGTCAACATCCAGGGTAATGGTATCGGCACGATAGGTTTGTAACTTGATGGCATCGGCACCGGCATCCTTTGCTGCTCTTACGGTATTTAGCGCTACCTCTTTGCTTCCCGCGTGATTGGCAGATAACTCGGCAATGATAAAGCACGGATGTGCGCTTCCAATGTTCCGGTGATCAATGGTTATCGTCTTTTCACTCATGGTTTTCCGTAAATAATGACGTTCTCGCTTATCTCCATTTGGCGCATGCCGCAGTATTCTGCAATTTTTCGACTAGCAATGTTTTCGGGCTTGATCTCGGCCCTTACCCTACCGCGTAGTAAGTCATAAATTTCAGCTACCATGCGTTTTCCCATGCCTTTTCCACGCATTGACGGCGCTACATTCCATGACAAAGTTGCCAAGCCATTTTCGAAATCAACGCGTACCATTCCGGCAGGTTGCTCGTGGAGTTCAAAGATATAAATATGGCGGTCGGGATTCTTCAAACTGCCCGAATACCAGGCCCTATGCGTTGTTTCATCAATCTCCGAGGTGTCGAAACTATTCAACCGGGTTGTGGGGTCGTTGCGCCAGTCCATCAATATTTTCCAGTCGTTTTCACGTGCCAGACGAAATATCGGAAAGTGATCAAACATGCGCTCCACCACACTTTGAACGCGCCTTTGGCTTTGGTGGTCAATAACGCGTTGTTGTGCTGATCGTTGTTCCTCTTTGTTGTTCGAATTTAAGGCATTCGCCAAATGGGTTTCCGAAACCTTTCCCAAATGTCCAAGATCTGTCATGGCCCCTTCGGCAACCAGTCCATGATGGATATATTTCTGATTATCAACAAAATAACCCCCCAATAGTGGTGTGCGTCGGCTGCACAATTCGAGAGCGGTAGTGCTCGCAGGAGCGATGGCATAAGCTACGCGGTCCATCAAATTGGCCATTTCAGTAGCGTTGAGGTTGCGATGCAATTGTACTCCGGGCAAGCGGTTGTGCAGGAGGGAACCTTGATACATATTCCCGAGAACAACATGAATTAGCTCCGGTCGATTGATGGCACGCAGTTGTACGACCAATCGGTAGCTCAAGTCATCGGGATCCGCACCGCCAATGCAAACCAGACCATCCATGCGAGGCAATGTCGATTCTGGTCGGAGGAACTCAGGTCGCAGCAGGGCGTATTCGCTGCCGATGTAGCAATTGGGGTGTTCGTAGGCGCCGGGTTCAATTCCGGGCGCATGGTTAAGTACGAAATCCGCTCCAATATCGTGCGCCAGGTCATCTATGTGCAATGACCGGATGCCAGACTTTCGGAGGGTGTCAAACCATTGAGAATTAGCTTCATAGGTGTCTACAACCACTGCGCTTGCAGCCGGATCTTGAATCTGTTGAATCAGGTCATCCAGGCCATCCGCTTCCAAAACGGGTAAAGGGCAATCTACACCGTGAGCGTGTGGCAATACCATGGAGTATTGGTAAGAATCACCACATAATTTGGCGAATGCCAGCAAACGGTAATAATGCCCCATCCCAACGCGGGGACCTAAATTTCCACACAGATAAATGTGGTTCACTTTGTGTCTTCTTTCAGCGATTTTAAATAGCCTTCGTTGCGCGTTATATTCTCGTTCAAACTGCGAATTTCCTCGTTGTCCAGGTAGGTCTTCGTATAGGTGAGCCAGTCCTTGTCCAGGCCTTCCAGTTCGATCAATTTTGACATTACTTCCAAATCAATAGGCTCATCCACACACATGCGCACCTTGTTGTAATTGCCATCGCACGGATAATTCACAGCCTTGAACAGTCTACCTCCATTGAAATCGGAATTGCGCTTGATGAAGGGGGTTACGTGTTCCTTATCAGACGCCAACTCAGCTTCTTTCCAGGCCTTTTCCAGGGCCGAGAAACGGAAAACTTCGATGTCTTGTCCGTCGGGATAGGCTTCAATCAACGTATTGGCACAATAATCTGCATCATGGTCAAATGCGTATTGAATCACCTCATCAATAAGCTTTGGGTCTACGAGCGGACAATCGGAAGTGACGCGCACTACCCATTCCGGTTGATAGGTCACCGCCGCCTGATAATAGCGGTCAAGCACATTGTCTTCGCTTCCCCTGCTGCTCGGAACCCCACATTCCGTGGCCAATTCCACAATGGCAGCATCGTTTTCAGAGGTGGTTGTTGCCACATGGAATACATCGATCAGTCGCGATTGCTTAGCGCGTTCAATGTGCAGCGCAAGGAGTTTCTTGCCCTGAATTTCTTTAAATACCTTGGCAGGGAGTCGGGTTGATCCCGAGCGGGCCTGCGTGATTGCCAAAACCTTTGTCATGACCAGTTAGCCGGATTAAGTAATAATGTATTCTGAATTTTTATTTCGTCAATAACCGATAATACCTCAGCGGGAACAGCGGTTGCATTGTCGGCCCAAGTTACGATTTCCTCAAGTTGTCGCACATTCTCTACGCCTACCAAAACACCATGGGATTTGCTGTTCAACGCATACGCCAAAAGAAGCTGTCCCAATTCAATCCCTGTCTCGGTAGCCATTTGCCGAATGGCGGCAATGGATGAACTCAAAGGCTGCAATTTCTCAGGAATATCTTGTCGAAAAAACAGCCCTTGCAAAAACACCGACCGGGTATGCATTTCCATGTCGTTATCGTCGGCAATAGCCATAATTTCTGCACGCTGCGAAGCATTGTCCAGGGCATTGTAAGGAAACTGCACCAATTGGATGTGTTCGCGATGGACGCAAAAGTCAATTTCGTCATTGCTGTGCATGGAAACCCCAATTTTCCCAATCGAAGGGTGGTACACGAGCTCCATTAATTCTTCCCTGCGATGGGCGTGATTGGTGCGAAAATCGGCCAGCCGGTGAAAGGAGAGTCCGGCCAAACGGTCCACGTGAAGTTCGTGCAGAAACTGATCAGCCAGGCCTTCTGTTAGGGCCGTTCCGGGTGCGAATTTGGTGTAAACAGGAACTTCTGCGTCTTTGCGCGACTTAAACCATTTTCCAAGTACTTCATGCGCATTGCCATAAGCGGCCGCTGTGTCGAAGCCTTTAACTTCGGCCTCCCGGGCGCAATCTAAAATGCGAAATGCCTCGTCTAAATTGGGCTTTCCCGATTGGTTG
>JAGQVX010000174.1 GCA_020437755.1 Flavobacteriales bacterium | reverse complement strand
GAACCCGGATCTCCATGGCCGATTTGATCGTGCTTGCCGGAAACACCGCGATTGAAAGCGCTGCCCGCAACGGAGGCGCTGAGGTAAATGTACCCTTCACACCCGGACGAACCGATGCCAGCGCTGAACAGACGGATGTGGAGTCATTTGCCGTATTGGAGCCGAAAGCCGATGGCTTCCGCAACTACCTCAAAAGTGGATTACAAGTGTCGGAAGAAGAGTTGTTGGTGGATCGTGCACAGCTACTGACCCTCACAGCCCCCGAAATGACGGTGCTCCTGGGAGGAATGCGCGTGCTGGATACCAATTTCGACGGCAGCAGTCACGGAGTTTTCACTCACGACAAAGGCACATTGAGCAACGACTTTTTCGTTAATCTGCTCGACCTGGGGACTACCTGGAAAGCCGTTGATGACAAGGGGCACGTATTTGAGGGCCGCGATCGCAAGACGGGCGCAATCAAGTGGACTGCCACCCGTGCCGATTTGATTTTCGGGTCTAATTCGGAATTGCGCGCGTTGGCTGAAGTGTATGGCAGCAGCGACTCGAAAGACAAGTTTGTCAAGGATTTCATCGCCGCCTGGACCAAGGTGATGAATGCCGATCGATTTGAATAATACTGTTTTGGTTAAGGTTCATTGATACACAGGCCTTGCCGTTCTCTGCTCCAATCATGGGTTGTTGGGTTTGAGTTTTTACGGATTATGGCAGGGCCGTCTTGTTTCATACGCAAAAAGCCACTTCTGAGGAGGTGGCTTTTTGGTTTTATAAATATTGACCAAGCTACAAACCAAACACAGGACAATCAGCGATACGATCTTCAAATAATCGGTGAGCGGAGGCGCATGCTGTTTTTGAAGGGGCTCATGAAGTGCAATGTGGAAATTCGGCGGGAACAAACCCATCGTCATGCACATTCTGTTAATCAACCCACCTCACAAAGCCATTGGTAGTCGGCTGGCCGGTGAGCATTTACCCCCTTTGGGATTGCTTTCCATTGCTGGCCCTCTCATTGATGCCGGCCACAGCGTTGAACTTTTGGACGCTGACTATTCCAACATGCCTTTATCCAAAATCGTTCAACGTACCGCTGAATTGCAGCCCGATCTGGTCATGATGGGGCATTCCGGTTCTACCTCAGCACAACCCATTATTGACGAGTTGAGTCGACTTATCAAGTCTGATTTGTCCAGCGTCAAAATCATTGTGGGAGGTGTTTACCCGACGTATCACTTCAACGACATTCTCAAAAACAACACAAGCATCGACATGGTGGTGCGCGGGGAAGGTGAGGAAACTGTTCTCCATTTGGCGAATGCCCTAGAACACCAATTAAGCCTTGACAGCGTGTATGGAATAGCCTATCGCACACCTAAGGGAGTTCACGCCACCAAACCTGCAGCAATCATCCAGAATTTGGACCGATATCGAGTTGCGTGGGAATTGATGGAAGGGTACAACTACACCTACTGGGGACACAAAAAAGCCGTAGTGATTCAATTTTCACGGGGCTGTCCGTACCCTTGTAATTACTGCGGTCAAAGTTTGTTTTGGAAAAAATGGCGAAATCGCAATCCGCAACTCCTAGCCGATGAAATGGAATACTTACACAGGCAGCTTGGTGTCGAAGTTTTCAATTTTGCCGACGAAAACCCCTCAACCAACAAACGCGAGTGGAAGGCATTTCTGGAAGCTTTAATCGAAAAGCGCATGGACATCATACTTGTGGGTTCGATCCGCGCAGACAACATTGTGCGAGATGAGAAGCACTTGCATTTGTATAAGAAGGCCGGGTTTGAGCGGTTTTTATTGGGAATTGAGGGGTACGACGAGGAGTTGCTGAAGCAAATCAAAAAGGCAGGTTCTTCAGCCAAGGACAAGAAGGCCATTGAATTGCTGCGGGCTCACAATATCCTTTCCATGGCCACTTATGTATTTGGATTTGGCGATGAGCGACTTCGGGATATGTGGAACAGTTTGCGTCAGCTTTTGGCGTATGACCCGGATCAGATTCAGCTTCTTTACGCTACCCCGCACCGATGGACTCCCTACTATCAGGAAGTTCGACACAAACGCATTATTCAGAATGATTTGCGCTATTGGGATTACAAGCATCAAATTCTGGAAACCAAATCGCTCAAGCCCTGGGTAATCATTTGCACCGTGAAGCTCATTGAAGTCATTATGCAAACCCGACCACAAGCCCTCTTCCGTCGGTTCTTCCACAAAGACCGCCGATTGCGACAAGCCATGTACTGGTACAACAATATTGGAAAACGTGTGTGGGTGTTTGAATTGGTGCAGTTCTTCTTTGTGGTGAAGCGGATGAAATATCCAGGGGTGTTGGGGGAGATGGAAAATGGAGAGTTGAAAATCATGAATGAAAAATGGGGCTGGTAATTCTAATAAGGTTGACAACCCGGTCATTGGATATTATCTTCCTGCAATAAGGATGCAATCGTGAAATAAATCCATGTATCAAGCACTGCGCTGAGGTGTTCAATTTTGAATAACTTGCTAGTTACTTAAAAGATATCATGAAAAATCTCAGGTTGTGTCTCATTCCATGCTTTGCGCTTTTCTTCCAACTCAATATTCAGGCCCAGTATGAAATCGAATGGGGACCGGAAATAGCGGTTTCTCAGGAAGGAGATGACAATAACCGTCCACGCGTAGTAGCAAATGGCGATGATGTCCTTGTCATGTGGGGTAAGAACGACGGCAATACCATTCTATTCAGCAAGTGGGAGAATGGAGCCTTTACGCCTGCGCAGAGCATGATGGATTCCGGAATTCACGTTTTTACGTCGGATTGGGCGGGTCCTGAAATCGATGCGCGAAACGACATTTTCGTTGTGTTCAAAGCAATTCCCGAGGATGAAAAAGGAGCGTACCTGATAAAGTCTGAAGATTGGGGGGAGACCTGGAGTGATACGATTCGCATCGATCAACCTAGTGAAGGCAATGACCGAAGCCGATTTCCAAACGTAGCCGTGAATTTCCAGGACAACCCAGCAATTACCATGATGACCTTCGAAGGAAATTTTGTGGATCCCAAGTATGTGGTTGCCACTTCCGAAGATGGCGGTCAAACTTTCGGTCCATTGCTCAATGTGAGCACCGATTACTTTGAAGGAGAGGCCTGCGATTGTTGCACTGCCGGAATTACAGCCCTTGCCACTGATGTATATCATGCATATCGAAATAATGACGAGAATATAAGAGAGATCAAGGCTAGCCATTCGGCAAATTGGGGGCAAACTATAGTTGATTATTACTCCGTTGATTCGACCGATACCTTCTCAAATGTCTGTTTTTCATCAGGTCCGGATATTGGTTGGGACAATGGGCTGGTCACTGTGTTCAAAGCAACCGGAGATTTCGGCAACCGAATAATGATTTCAAAGTTGAATTTGCAAAACAACATCTCCACACACCACCCTATTGATCTTAGCCCTCCCACCACAGTCTCTCAAAACAATCCACGAATTGCGATTCATGATGCCTTCTCCACGGTTGTATGGGAGGAGTATACATCCACCAATTCGAATATTCTATTCTCCATGTCAATGTTTGGAATTGAGGAAATTGGAAGTCAGATAGACACCATCAACGTTGAGCAGAGTGGCAAACAAATCAACCCTGACATTGCCGCATCTTACGACTATGTCCACGTTGTGTGGCAGGATAAAAACTCGGGATTGGTAAAATACCGAAGAGGCACATTCCCTCCTTACTCCGTAAATGAAGTTTCTAAGCACCCAAATTCAATCGTATTTCCCAACCCCTCAACAGCGCTGGCAACCGTTCAAGCGAAGGACCAATCGTTAATAGAATTCATCGAAATTCACTCGATCCGAGGAGAGCTTGTGCAACGAACTCAGGTCAGGGCTTCTACGCACACGCTCGACTTGTCAGATTTATCCGAGGCAGTCTATATGCTCTCGGTCCATTTCGCCTCCGGGGAGGTTGAGCAACATGCTTTGCAGCATTTGCATGATTAGGATCGTGCACTTAAACACTGCGCCGTGTCTTGTTCAGCATGCTAGGGCCTTCAATTCCTGAGCAAATCATGCGGCGGACATAGGTTGGACTTAACTGCACCGGGGCCACTCCGATCGCAAGTATCACAACGTGAATGATCCCTTGAAAACGAAGCGTTGACTTCCGTCCACTTGAATTAGAGAACATCCTGGACATAGGTCCTTTCAATCCAAATTGTCGGAATTCAATTGATTTCCGGAAATATATTGTCGGTACTTAGTTGAATTCCGACAATTTGAAGACGATGAAAGATTCCCCTAATTAGGAGCCTTAAAAAAGCGAAATGAATTTGCCCCTGTCTTCAGCCGTTGCCGGAGGAGGGGGGTGCAACAGGAGCCAAATCTCACTAGAGCCTAATTGTTGGCTAATGTCCGAGATCAATTGACTTCATAAAAGTGAACATGGTCAAACAATCGTAGTCTTCAGAACTCCCGCGCACTTCAGCCCACTCGACTTCAGTGTATTTGGAATAACAAGTGAATTGAATTCCATTTTTTAGCAAATAGGACTCAACTGATCCACCGTTGAATTTCACAACTCGAGGACCGAGCTTACAGTGAGCTCTTTGAATTCCATATTGGAAATTGTAATAGCGCTTCTCAAGTTTATAATGACCTTCTATCGTGACAACTAATGAAGTTGAATCATTCGAAGTCATGTAGGCCGTAAATTTGCCATCTTCATACACAACCAGCGAATCGGGAAAGAATTCAGGAGAAAGGTCGATTCCCAGAGAATCCGTAATCTCTTCACCATGTCCCCTGCCGCGTCCCATGAAATCTCGATCCCAAACGGCAAACTGATGTGTAACACTTGCTGTATCTAAAACCCAGGTACCACACAAAGGGCAATCATCTTGACCCCAAGAAGAATTCAAACAGGGAGTAAGAAGTATGAAAAGCAGTGTTCTATGCAGCATGGCGGTGGTTGGGCGGACAGCGGCAGAATACTCGCCAACGGTTCTGCACTATGCGAAGTGGCGCTTATTCTCGAGTGAAATCGTGCGCCATCTTGCTTAGTGCATGTTATAAGCCCAGTTTATCCGATCGAAATGTTTAGGTTTTTACCCAAACCGATTTCGATCAACTTGTAATAAGTGGAAATTTGGATATCACTTAATCCGCGTTCAATTCTTGAGATATAGCTTTTTTTCGTGCCTGTCTTTTCAGCAAGTTCTTCTTGTGTCAGGTTCGCTTCTTTTCGCGCTTCCTTTAACATTACGCCCAAACGAAAAGCAAGTGATTCAGCATCATACTTATCTCGTTCTGGCGTTCCTTTGGGGCCGTGATTTTCGTCAAGAAGCTGACTTAATGTTTTAGTTCTCATCTTCTTTTTGTTTTAAATATTGATCCTTTAATCTTTCGGCAAGTCTAATCTCGTTTTTAGGAGTTTTCTGTGTTTTCTTAATAAAAGCGTTTGTCAAGACAACCAAAGTTTCTTTATCCTGAAAACATAGAATTCTAATGCTTTTCTGAGATGTAATAACCCTAACCTCGTATATTCCATCAGTATTTTCAAGCTTCTTGAAGAACTTGATTGGAACTTGCCGTTCAAAA
>JAGQVX010000173.1 GCA_020437755.1 Flavobacteriales bacterium | reverse complement strand
CGTAGCTGCCCCCACCAGGCGGTTGACATATTCAGTCCAGGTATGGGCCACGTTGAAAATGGCATAGTCGTGCTGATCGTACTTTTCCCAGTTCGCGAGGTCAATGGCCTGTCCGGTTGTAAATGTTTTTTGGGCTTTCCAAAGGGCCTGGTCATACACGATCATTTCACCGCTATTGACCACCTTGTTGGGCGCCCAAAGCACCTGGGCTTCCTCAGTAGGAGGGATGTAATAACCAAAACATTTGGGCCAGTCGGGACAGCCCATGCCGCTTCCCGTCATGCGCACGACGCTGCCTGCAATGACAACGAGAAAGACAAAAAGCAATGAAATTTGAGCGAGAAGTTTGATTCTTCCAAGCATGACTATATCATTTTCCAAGCATGTGGAGGTATGCAATTTCCTGTTCGGTCAAGTGGCGATACCTTCCACGGGGGAGATCCTTTTTGGTGAGTCCGGCAAACATCACCCGATCGAGTTTCACGACTTCGTAACCGAAGTGCTCGAAGATGCGACGGACGATGCGGTTGCGGCCGCTGTGAATTTTAATGCCGATTTTTCGGTGATCCTGCCCGTCGCCCACGTAGTCCACTTCATCGGCCTGGATGAATCCATCTTCCAGTTCGAGACCGTGTCGAATTTGGTGCAGGTGGCGGGTTTTGACGGTGGCTGACAATACCACGTAGTACAGTTTTTCCAGACCATGACTGGGGTGTGTGAGCTTTTTGGCCATGTCACCATCATTGGTGAAAAGCAACAGTCCGGAGGTTTGTCGATCGAGTCGCCCCACCGGGTAGATGCGTTCTTTGCAGGCATCCTTCACAAGCGCCATAACGGTTTTTCGACCTTGTGGGTCGTCCATGGTGGTGATGTAGCCTTTGGGCTTGTTGAGCAATACGTAGCGCGTTTTTTCCGAGCGAATGGTCGATCCGTCGTATTTCACGACATCCGAAGGACTAACGCGATAGCCCATTTCGGTGATGATCTCACCATTCACCGAAACGACCCCGGTAGAAATAAGCACATCGGCTTCGCGGCGACTGCAGATTCCGGCATTCGACAAGTACTTGTTCAATCGGATCTTACCGTCATCCACCTTTGGAGTTTCTGGCTTTGGCTTGAGCTCCTTAATGTTCTTGGCACGTCTTGCCGGAGGTCGGTTTCCGGATGGTTTTCCTGCTGATCTAGGGGCAGATTTACCGCCCGATCGCTGGGATGGTTTTCCGGAAGGTTTGGGTCGTTTCATAATGTGCGCAAAGGTACGCACTTTCATTGCTCGAAAAACGGAGGGGCGATCTCATCGGCTCAGGGGGTAAAATGCATCTTCCAGATGCTCCAGGCGGGAGTATTTTGAATTGTGCACAATGGATATAATGTCAAAGCGGGGCATTCGATCGGTATTGTTTTCCAGGAGGTACTCATGCGCTGCTGTGATGATGGTTTTTTGCTTCCCTTTCCCCACGGCTTCCCATGGCTCACCTGCATAGCTGTTTTCCCGGGTTTTCACTTCTACAAACACGATCCACTTTCCTTTGGACGCAATGATGTCAATTTCCTTATGTCCGAAACGCCAGTTGGTTTCGAGAATGTCGTACCCGTGTGTGCGTAGGTGTCGGACAGCCATTTCTTCTCCTAGCTGACCAAGGATGTCATTTGTCATATTCTGAATTGCGGCAAATAGTACCTTTGCCTGAATTATTTTTGATTGCCATGCGTATATCTTTTACCCTCTTCGCTTTAATCCTGATGTCAAATGTGTTGATCTCTCAGGAGAGTACCTCACCCGTGAACCCGGCCGGAAAGGGATCGTTTTATCTGTCCTGGGGCTATAATCGTTCTTATTTCGATTACTCCGACATTCACTTTGCAGGTGAGGGGTTTGACTTTACGCTTGAGCAGGTTTCGGCGCATGATTATCCATCAACGTATGAAACGAAGGTCTACTTCAACCCGCAAAAACTATCAATTCCACAGTTCAATTTCAGGTTGGGTTATTACTTCAAAGACAATTGGTGTGTGTCGGCCGGATGGGACCACATGAAATACAAAATTGCCCAGGATCAAAAGGTGGTTATACGCGGATATATCGACGAAAGTCTTTCGGAGCAGTACGGTGGAGTGTATGACGGCGAGCGCATCGCTATTGATTCGAAGTTTTTGCAGTACGAGCATACCAACGGTTTCAACTTTGCCCGGGTGGCTCTCGAACGACGCATTCCGGTGTGGAGTTGGTGGGATGGAAAGCTGGCGGCAAGCGCAAATGCGGGGGTGAGTGCCGGACTGATCATTCCCTGGACCGACATGACCTTTTTAGGAACTAATTATGCCAACTGGCTGCACGTGGCAGGTGGAGGAGTTTCTGCAGTGCTGGGAGCTCGCGTAGAGTTTTTAAGATACCTGTTCCTGCAATTCCAGATGCAATACGGCTACAGTTGGATGCCCGATATTCGTATACAAAACGAAGCACCAAGCCGAGCCGATCAGAACATTCAGTTCATGGAGCGCAGCGTGGTGCTTGGGGGGTATATTCCTGTTTTTAAAGGAAGAAGAGCCAAGAAAGGCTAAGTCGGGATTACTTGAGGATCAAATCCGACTGACCAATTTTGGTTGTTCCCTCATAAATAAAGACTTTGTAATCTCCTTTTTCGAGTTCTCCCTGAACGTTGTAGAAAACACAAACATCCATTTCGGCATTGTTGTAATCGATGGTTCGCTTTACACTGTAGGTTGACATTTCACCATCAAAAGACAGCGACTCGCCACTTTCAGCAGGAAGAACTTTTCCGTCCGGACCAATAATGCGCACATGGATGATTTTTTCACCCGGCTCAGCTATACGGTTTTCGAAGATGTTGAAGCAGGTCTTAATCATTTCAGTACGCTTGGCATACTTGGTGTCCACCTGTTTTCCGCTTGAACGGAGGCGAATACCCAGACACGAAATCTGATTGGTTTGGAGGATTTGTCCTTCGGCAATCATACTCTCCATGCGTTCCTGACGCTCCTCAAGTCCCATGTTTTCCTGTTCCACATCTGAAATACGACGATGTGCAATATCAATTTCCCTGAATAACGAATCGTTCAGCGTATTGAGGGAATCAATGGTCACAACATAACCCTTCATGATTTCGCGGAGTGTGTCGGCTTCTTTCTTGAGTTTGTGAATCGACCAGTCTTTATCTTTCACTTTTTTCAGAAGCGACTCAATTTCAGCGCGTTGCGCTGCCATTTCGGCTGCCAGTACTGAATTTTCCGTTTTCAACGTGTCGTAGCTTAACAGCATACGCTCCAATTCAAGTTCCAGGCGGTCGCGTTCCAGATTACCTTCTTCAATGGTGACTTCCTGACCGGCAACGGTCTCACTGGTGGTGAATAATTTGTAGCCAAGCACTACGGAAATCAGCAATAGAATGCCGATGATAGCCAAATAAGCTTTGTTGTTCATGGGGTGTGATTTATAGAGCTAAATTAAGCGATTTGCGCACATGTACATTCATGTGTTGTTTTTATTCCAACGATGTATTGGTGAATTATTGCGCAGTGGGGATATTCGGGCGATTATCCGATCCATGGTTTCGATTATTCGCCGCAGACAGCCGACGTTGGGGAATTCCGGTTAGAAAAGGAAAACTGATTTTTCATTTGGCGAATGCCTCGCCTTGTTCAAAGCAACTGATCCCTGCCCGATTAAGCATCCAATTCCTTTATGTTCTTAACATGGCTTCAAGCAACCTGTTTAATACATTTGCAGTCTTATGGCTGGAACCTTTAGGATTATGATGAAAAGAATCATTACAGCAACTCTTTTTTCAATTGCATGCATGGCCTCGTGGGGGCAGATTGAAGTGTCGCAGGATTATACCATAGAACAGTATGTCAATGATATTCTGTTGGGTACAGGTGTAGAGGCCGTCAATATCACTTACCAGGGGTCGGAGATACAGATTGGCTACCTTACCGGAGCAGAAGGTACGAACTTCCCTATTAGTCAGGGCTTGATCTTGAGCTCTGAGCATGCGCGAAATAGTGAAATTGCTTTTCCGGATGAATTTATTCCTTTTGGGGAAGGTGTTTCGGGTGACGCAGATTTGTTGACTATTGCCAACTCGGTTCCTCCGCTGATTGGTCAGAATTTTAATGTGGGCAGCGTCAATGACCTGTGCATTTTGGAATTTGATTTTATCGCCACGGGTGACACCGTAAGTTTCAACTACTCTTTTGGTTCCGACGAGTACCTGGAATGGGTGAACTCTTCATACAACGACATTTTCGGATTTTTCCTGTCAGGTCCCGGTATTGTTGGGCCTTATGGAAGTCCGGCGGGATTCCCCGATGGTTCGGTCAATATTGCCGGAGTTCCATTGGCTGATCCACCGCTGCCGATCACTATTAGTTCGGTAAATGACGTGCTGAACTCAGCTTACTATATCGACAACGTGGGAAACGCAGATATTGCCCTGGACGGATACACCACGAAACTGGTGGCCTCGCATCCTGTGATTTGTGGAGAAATGTACCACATCAAACTGGCTGTGGGCGATGGCTCGGATACGGCGTTGGAATCGGTAGTGGTACTTGAAGCGGGAAGCTTTTCCAGCAATGCGGTCGTGCAGATCGACCTGAGTATTGATGTGGGCGGACCGGAAGCTAACACCCTTTATGAAGATTGCGGTCAGGCGGTGTTGACCTTTACCCGTCCGGAAGTATCGATACTTGAAATTGAGGAAATGGTTATTATCACCTACGAGGGTGATGCAATCAATGGAATAGACTACACTTTATTGCCTGATACCGTATTGTTCGAGTCGGGAGTGGAGTCCGTGTCGTTTGACGTGTCGGCTATTGTTGACGGAATTGCGGAAGGGCCGGAGCTGGTGCATTTCAACATTTTGAATTTGGCCGCATGTAATGGAGCCGGAGCGGTATCGACCTTTGACTTTTACATTTCGGATTTCCCGGATCCCCTCGTTGTGGAGGGCTACGACACTGACCTTTGTGTGGGTGATGTACTAACTCTGGAGCCAATCATTACCGGTGGTTATGGCAACTTTGTATATGACTGGAGCACTGCTGAAACCACCGCAACCATTGATGTGAGTCCGGCACTTACGACGGAGTATTTCCTCACGGTTTCAGATACGTGCGGCATGCCTTCGGATGATGCTTCGTTTTTAATCACCGTATTGGATGTACCCAATTTGGAGGTGACCCTCGATCCGTCGGAAATTCAGGCGGGCTGTGCAGGAGTGCAAGTTACGGCTACAGCCACAGGGGGTATTGAGCCCTACGAGTTCTACTGGTACAATGAGGATGACGCCAATCTTTGGGGATTTGGCAACACCTTGTGGGTAAGTACCTGGACCGGAGCCGATGAGGTGAACGTTGAAGTAACCGACCAGTGTGGGTTCACATCTGTGGCCACAGCGCCGGTGACGTATGATATTCCTGATCTGGAAGTCGACTTTCCCGAAACAATGGAGTTCTTGTGCAATGAAAACTTTACGCTTTCACCCGACATCATTTCAGGTGGTGGAGGATACTGGTACAACTGGTATGTGAACGGCGGATGGGTAGATTGGCAGCCTACATACACGACATCGAGTAGTCAGGATTTAACTGTAACGGTCGAAATTGGCGATGCTTGTGGAAATTTTGGTTCGTTCACGACCAATATCGAAATCCTCTCT
>JAGQVX010000172.1 GCA_020437755.1 Flavobacteriales bacterium | reverse complement strand
CAAAGAGAAGTGTCCCTCGTGCAAAGAGAAGTGTCCCTCGTGCAAAGGGAAGTGTCCCTCGTGCAAAGGGAAGTGTCCCTCGTGCAAAGGGAAGTGTCCCTCGTGCAAAGGGAAGTGTCTCTCGTGCAAAGGGAAGTGTCTCTCGTGCAAAGGGAAGTGTCTCTCGTGCAAAGAGAAGTGTCCTTCATGCAATGGAGAGTGTCCTCCCTGCAATGCATAGTGATCCAAAATCAGGGAAAAGTGAATCCATCGGTTCCATGAAAGGAGTATGTGCCAACGGCCGGGGTTCGGGTGTTATGGACGCAGACTATGGTGCAACCAATACTCAACGTAAATCCATAGGAGAGGATCGACCTGCTAGCGGATCTTAATGAGAGGCATCAGTCGCTTCATGCTTTTCATAACGCCCGGCTTCAGTGACAAAGAACAAAGATGGAAGCTCCAATCAAAAGGTGCCCCTCTCCGGGTGAGGGTACATGGGTACGTCGCCACCATCTTCACATACATGAACCCTAGAGGATAGCAAAAAGACCCGACATACGCCGGGTCTTTTGGGTTGAGTAAAGACAAATCCTTAGGGCATGCCTTCAATAAGCGCGTCAAGCACAGCTTCCGTTGTGGCACTCATGGCAATGTCATAGTCCATCCCCTGCACCGGTGTTACTTCAAGGTGTTTTTTTTTTAATGGTACGTCGACCACCGAGATCTACACAATATTCATGTGTACATCGGCCAGGTGGGTTTCATGAATGACATTATTAATAATAGTTCCCCACGGCGAAACTCCCATAGGCCAAACAGTGTTTTCATCCACAAAGATGGCAAAGGCCGTTGTGTTGTAACTGTTCAGTCCGTTCAGTCCGGTTAGATTGAAATTAATATCGAAGTACTGCACATTCATAAAGGCATCGATATTTCCCCAATGACAAGTGTCCAGGTCAATGGAGTACGTTTGATCAGCCGAACTGAAGGTGAAAGACGAGTTGGACTGGAAGAATTCTTCGGCCAGCCCCCAACCCCAGTCAGCACTATCAATGGCTTCATCATCGATATCGAAGAACAACTCCATTTCATCCACCGCCTGGGCGGGAATCTCCAGATTGACCATTATTCCATCGGCCAAACCCAATTCTTCGCTGCCCTGACGTGCGCGGAGGTAGAATTCACCGCCGGAATTAAGTACAGAGCTGAACGAGTATGGAAACTTGTCGGCGTGAATCATGTCATGATTGGAAAAAACCTCCTTTATCTCCATTTGAATGGTTCCTACAACGGCTGAACCATCGGCATGCACGAATGCGTTGGGTGGGACGGTAAGGTGAGATCCTTTTGCAGCGGAAAAGCTCAAGCCCAGGGCTGCATCAAACGAAACAAACTCGCTTGCAAGGGCACTTTGTTCCATATAATCGTTTAGTGATGCATAACTCTGAGTAGTTGTGGTTGGTGTTGGGTCGTTGACGACAGGGTCGTCTTTTTTACACGCAATCACAAGAAAGCTTGAGGCAAAAAAGAACGCTAATAATTGATACGTTTTCATAGTATAGATTTTAATCGATTTGTAAAGTAGACGCGCGGCCTTTTCCCAAAGTTGGATGGTGAACAATAGCATAATTTGCAACTATAGGGTTCCTGTAATCATGGCAGGGTTAAAAGAGGTTGGTGTTCGTTTCTCTACTATTAACGGACAAGTCGAGGATGCGGAAAAGCTGTACGAAGGTCTGTGAATGAGAATAGGAATCCAATGAACTTGGAGTCGCGTGGGTGCATCAGTTGGCCAGTGCGCCAGGCTTTGCGCTAGCGCACTGTGCTTGGCAATTCTGTGATTCCTACTGGCCTTGAAATCGGTTGTAGGTCCTTACATCACCTCCGGAAATATCAAGAGATACAGCAGTGAGCGGGCTAGACCGGTAAAGAATCGACGGAATGTGGCGCAGGATTGTTTGGTATTGCATGCATTTTCCTGTTGCTTTGGTATATGTCAAATACAACTATTCAATGGTGTACACCTTAACACGAACAGTTATGAAAAACCAATACACTCTACCTGCCTTCTTACGTCAACTCAGCATGATTGTGATGAGTGCGATCCTCCCTTTTTTCGGATTGCAGGTGTATGCGCAGCCCGATATTCCGGCACCGGATGCACCTGAATTAAGCGTGTCCTGGCTAGGGAATCATATGGTGTTGAGTTTGTCCAACAGCCTGGAGTCCAACAACTATATGGAATCGTATCAGGCCGTTGATCCCAACATTACAGAGGGTGATTCGCTGTGGGTATTTCAAGGATATCTGATTTACCAGGTACAACTGCCGTTCGATATTACCGATATACATGATCCCAATGTTTCGCGATTGGTGATTCAAACGGATGTGGCCGACAATGTTTCCAGCCTGTACACCGCCGAATACGACGATGAACTGGGTGAATGTGTCCCCGTCCTCGAGGTAAGTGGTATCAATGGTGGATTGGCTACGGAGTTCACACTGTCAAGCGACATGTGGAACGGCCCATTTGTGCTGGGACAGATTTACTGTTACATCGCCATTGCCTACGCGAGCAACCCGAATGGCATTTCCACAGCCTGTCCGGATTTGCCGTACCAGTTTTTTCCGGGATATGCCTTGCCCGGTGGCCAACCTGTGATTCAATGTGCCACGGCTCAAAATCCACTGGAGGTAGATCATTTGGACTGGTCGGAATACGATGTCTATCCGAATCCGGCCTCAGCCACCATCACGCTTTCCAATACAGATCGACTGGATCGCATTGTGATTCGGGATGCCATTGGCAATGTGGTGGTTGATTTGGACCATGCCGCACAATCAATCGATGTTTCCGCTTTGGAGCAGGGGGTGTACCTGGTCGAATTGCACGCGGGAAATGACAAGATGGTTCGCCGGTTACTGGTGAATTAAGTCCGGGCGGCCTCCTATATACGGGGTAAGATCAACATCACAAATGCCACGAGCAGGGCAAAAACAATAATCAGGTCGATGGCTAAGAATGTGGCGCTCGTGAACAGGCCAATGTAGCTGAGCACCTTTCCCCTGCGTTTGAAGCGGTAACTGTCGCGCAGCCCGCGAATACTCATTACCAGTCCAACCAGACAAAGCAACAGACTGGCGATGAACAATATGGATATCCAGCCGAAGGGCAGGGCGGCTATGGCAAACATGCAGATGAATGAGGCTGCACCGGCAACACCACTAAACATTCCTACCAATCCGCTGCGACTTACTGGGGCTTTCTGTTCTTCGTAATAGTCCTGTTCAGGTTCCGGTGCCGTGACTTTCTGAATAAATTGGGGAACGTGAAGGGTGTGATTTTGCCTTCCGATCGTTATTTCGCCTTGTTCAACACCTTCCACAATTCTTTGGGTAAGCGATTGCGATCGAGGCACCACACTTTTATCCGGGTGGGGAGAGACGATGATGTGAGGTTTCAGCGGTTCAATGTATGAGAAGTCCGCACTTTCAGGTGCTTTAGCGGCATGCGCCAAATGGTTTTTCGCCACAAAGAAGCCTGGCCGGTACTTCCTTTTTTGAATCCATGCCGAGGAAACAACCTGTTCGGAAGCACAGGAAGACAGCAAAACGATCAACAGCAAGCAACCAATCCATGAGCGCATAGGACAAATCTATAAAGGAAAATGCTGCGTTGTACATCCGGGATGGAATACAAAGAAGGATTGTTACCTCCTTTCATTGAGTTTGAAATGTTAAAATCTTAATGGACAGGCAGGCTTAGCTGCAGTATTTATAACTAGGTTTAGACAAATTATCGGAAATGCGGAAACTACTTATTGCGCTCGTCGCATGCACTTCAGTATGGAGTGGGTGTGTGCGGGATACCTATTTGCTCGATGAGGATTTGGTTGTTGAAGACCTTGATCCCAGCTTCGCTGCCCCTTTATTGGAGGCGCACTTGAATATGGGTGACATCGAACAGGCCATCGATGATGAGAATTTCATCTATAATGACGACGAAGCCTCCTTCGCTTTGATTTATCCTACAGAACTATTTTCGGTGCTGGCGAGCGATCTGATCGAGATTCCGGTATTCGCACTGTCGGATAGTTATACGGTAGATGCGTCAACAGCCTCCACTCTCAATGCGTTACCCGCAGGGACTTCTTTTACCGATAATGCATCAGATGTTGCTACGGTGGACTTACCGGCAGGGCAGGAATTGAACACGATTGTGGTAAAATCAGGCTCATTGGTTATCGAATCTTCTTCCGATATTCCCTTCGACCTGGACTATACGATTGACTTCACCTCTATTCTGGATGGTGGTAATCAACCTCTGATGGTTTCGGATTTGTTGGATTTTACCGGTTCGCTGCCCATAACGTCCGACAATTCATTCGACCTCACAGGTTACACCATCCATTTGGCGGATGCCGGAACCAATAGCTTACCTTTCACCGTAAACGCAACCTTTACTTCAGAAGGTCAAAATACTTCCGCCGGCAGTGCTTTGTCCTTTTCGGTGTCGTTCGAGAATATCGAATTCGAGCGCGTAGAAGGAAACCTGGGTCAGGAATTTTACACGTTTCAAGCCGATACCCAGGATGTTGATTTGTACAAGGACCTGAACGGAGGTATACTGCATTTCGAAAATCCATCGATCAGTATTCTGTTTCGCAATTCTACAGGAGTTTCATTCGGACTGGAGTTTACGAGTCTGATAGCGCCCGAGAATCAAAGTGCAACCTCGCTTTCGGGACCGGACCTCACCAATTTGCCCGTCATTATGGCTGCTCAGAATTTTGGAGATATTGCCCTGACGGAGCATACCATTACCAACCAGGGAACATCTCCACAGTTGAGTGAGATGATGGATGAAGGACCTTTTCATATCATCTATTCATCTGAAGTGCAGACGAATCCTGATGGACTCACCGAGAACTTTGTACTGGATACCAGTTTTATGAGTTGTACCGCGGAGGTAGTGCTTCCTTTTTACGGATATGCCGACAACTTCTCCATTTCCGATACGCTGGATTTCGATCTGGAGACAGAACTTGGATTTGATCCAAATGACAGTTCGGAAGTAATAGGCCCTGAAGATGTGGAGCGTATTACCATGCGTTTTCAGGTCGACAATGGGCTGCCCATTGAGATTGGCATTCAGGTGGTGTTCCTGGACGATCAACAAGTGGTCATTGACTCACTCTTTGTTTCGGAAGACTATACCTATATTTTCCAGCCCGGTTATGTGGACTTTTCACTTCCCGATAGCGACCCCAATCATGGAAAGGTGCTGTCGCCCACACGTACAACAACCGATGTTGTACTCACCGGCGATCGCATGAGATCACTCATTGATCAGCAATCCTCGTACATTATCCTGCGTGCGGTGGGCAACACGAGCATGGCTTCGCAAGGCGAATTGATCAAGATCTATCCCGAGTACAATGTGGATATACGCGTAGCGGCAAAACTGGACACCCAAATAAACCTGAACGAGTAATGAAGAAGCTATTAACCACCATATTCTTGGCTTGTTGCTCGATTCTTCCGGCACTTGCACAACAAGACTTATTGATTTACCACATGACCGATGTCCCCCAAGCGGGCTATGTCAATGTGGCTTCCCGCCCTACGTCACGCGTGAACGTGGGAATTCCGCTGCTGTCCTCTATGTATTTCCGTCAGCAAAACACGGTATTCAATCCGGGAAATATGTTTGA
>JAGQVX010000171.1 GCA_020437755.1 Flavobacteriales bacterium | reverse complement strand
GAACCATACCGGGTAATTTGCGAGCGGAAACAGCAGAGTCATTTTTGCGGTAGTCGATAGGTTCAATTTCTGTCTGTAATCCACTAGCCTCCTGAAAATCTAAATTGTCCTGAGATCCCCACTCCAGGCGGAAGTAGAAACTACTAATGGGTAAATGCTCATCCTGATTATCTGTTGTCATTGTGCCCTGTTTAGTGAATGTTGCTTGACCAAATATCTGAAAAGGAAGATAACAACAATGTATTACACTATCAGCGCGTGAAAGCTATCCTGATCAACGGACTGATCTGGCAAAAATCCTATCAACTTCATTGCGGTGCAGCGGGGTCACCATTTATGGAAGGAAACTCCTACCGAATAACCGTTACATGTCCTTCCTTAACTACCTTTTCGGCACTGCAAGAACTGGCGTAAACCAAGGAGAAGGTATAGATTCCATTGGGCACATAGTGATCCTGACCCTGGTATGAACCATCCCATACAATGGAAGGATCTTCAGACGAAAACACCAGGTCGCCCCATCGGTTCCAAACGGACAAGCGGAAGAATCGGGTGTCGTCTCCTACCGGTTGAAAGAAATCATTGACGCCATCGTTATTTGGGGTAAAGGCGTTGGGGATGTATATGCTCGCGTCATGTGCTATGTGGGTGAGGTGAATAATACCTTCTTGCATGCAGCCAAATTCATCGAGAAATACAAAGCAATAATCTCCCGGTTCGTTCACATTGATGCTGGGTGTAGCCTCCCCTTCGCACCATTCAAAGGATTGCGCATCAGCATAGGGTATTGTTATTTCCGTTTGAGTTCCTTCACAGGCCACCATTTCCAATGACTGCTGCCATTGCGGAATCTCTGAAACAACTACTCCACCTATACCTGTACAATTGTTGGCTGTCACGGTAAGGGTGTAGGTTCCCGGGTCGGTAACGTAGATATTTTGTGTTTCTTCCCCGGTAGACCAATAATACGCAGCATCACCTTCCATTTCAGGGCCTTCCAGGGTTACGCCGTCTGCCGTGTGGCAAATTGATGCATTAGGGGGCATGTCAACGGGTAGTTGATCAATGACCAAGACCTCAGTTTCGAAAATGTGTGCTTGTCCGCAGGCTTGGTCAGTGAGTGTAAGCGTTATAGTGTATGTACCGGGCTGGTCATAGCTGTATGTTCCGGGGAAAACTTCAAATTGCTGACCATCCCCCATATCCCACATGGCGTCAGCAGGATCGCCTGTGGTGAGGTTTTCAATTTCGACAGTCTTGAGCTCACAATCATCAATTTGATACACCGCGAATTCCGGATTCACAACCGGTGACGGGTCAACGGTTACGGTCATTTCCGTACTGCTTGAGCCTGTGCAATCTCCCGTGCCCTCAGCAAAGAGGGTTACCGTATAGGTTCCAGGGTCGGTATAGGTGTGATTTACGTTGGAACCTGTGACAGGATCTGACCCATCGCCAAAGTCCCAGGTGAATACATCGCCCGAACCGTTGCTTTCAAACGTGGCCTCAAGGGGTGCGCAGCCTTCTCCTGTGGCATTTCCGATTGCAGCCACTACCTCATCGTAGATCGTAATTTCATAAGCAATCGTTTCATCTGCGTTACAACCGTTGTCAATGGCTTGAAGTGTTACCTCATACGTTCCGGGTGCCGCATAATTGTAATCTGCATCGTACGTGTCCAAAATGGTGCCATCGCCCATGTTCCATATGTAGTCGATGTAGTCTATTCCGGTATTGTTGGTGCAGCTAATGCCCATCGTGGCGCAATCGATATCCCAGGTAAACTCGGGCGTAATGTCTTGTGGTGATGAAATGGAAATTTCAAACACCGAAGTATCGGCAAGGTTGCAGCTCAGTGAGTCGCTTACAATCAGACTCACGGTATACAATCCGGGATCTTCATAAACGTGAACAGGTGTTTCTTCGGTGCTGGTTGTTCCATCGCCAAAATCCCAGTAGAACTGATCGCCAACGCTGTAATTCTCGAATTGAATTTCATAAGGAGCGCATCCTACGTTATCATTTGCGGATATCGCAGAATTGACTCCTGAAACGTCAAAGTTGATTTTGAAAACTCCAATATCCCATCCTGTAGCTTGATTCTCCGCCCAGGCTCCCGGAGTTGCGGCAAAATCTCCACCCGAGCAAACAGCCTGATAAACAGAACCATTTTTATCAAACCGGCTGGTACCGCCATCTACGTGATTTGAGGTGTACATCGTACCAAATTCTAAATCGGCGATGTCCTCACTGAAAACGGCCAGGTAAAATGATCCTTGTCCTGCACCGTACAAAGCGTCAGCGGTCAGCGGCAAACTTGATGAATATGCATTGTGTGATGAAATGTAAATGTTGTTGCAGTGATCCACAAGGAAAGCAATGGGCACGAAATCGAACCCCGCATCATCCCCGTTTCCGGAGCCGATGGTTGTAGACACAATAGGAGCGCTCAGTGATTGATCAAATTTTGCGATAAACTGCCGACTGTCAGGCACGGAATACACGTCTCCCACAATGGGAATATCGGCTCCTGCTTGTCCGTAGACGAATATGTCCTCATTATTATCAAGATCGATGAAGAAAATCTGATCCTGATTGTCGGTTCCGAAATACGTGGACGCAAGAACCTGCGTAGCATTGGGCGACATTACGGTAATAAATCCATCAGCTTCGGTGTCGTTCCACATATCGTTGCCACCACCCAGAAAGGTAGTTTGATATGCCCCGGCAGTTACCGGAAAGTCATCATCTCCAGCCATGCCTGCAATGACAAGATTTCCCGAAGCAGTTACTTTCACACCATAACCGGAGTCATCAGAAGAACTGCCTAAATACGTACTCGCTTCCAGATTGGTGAGGAGCGTGTTGAATCGGGCAACAATAGCATCTTGACCGCCCACGAGAGATGATTGGTATGCCGCCACTGTTGTAGGGTAGTCTCCGCTTTGGGTAAAGGAAGCGATAACCGGACGTTCATTGGGGTCCAAAATGATTTCACCACGGTATGTATCGCCGTAGTTGATAGCATATGAGTTCCTTCCATCCATTTCACTACCGCCGAGATAGGTTGAGCCAATTAGCTGGGTACCATCGCTTGAAAAGCGTGAAATGACAATATCGGCCGATCCGTTGTGCGATTCATCGTAAGCACCGGCCGTTGTAGGGAAATTGGTTGAATTGGTGGAGCCGTACACGTATAGTTCCTGCAAACTATTTACGACTAAACTGTGTGGGTAGTCGCCCTCAGTGCCACCAAGGTAAGACGCCCAAATCAAGTCTGACGCATCCGCCGTGAGGTGGCTCACGGCAATGTCGGTTCCCCATCCGCTTCCGTTGAAGGATTCGTCGAATGCTCCTGTAGTAGCAGGATATCCCGTTCCAAATGAAATGGCTCCCGTATAAATGTCACCGGCAAGGTCGAAGGTCGCGGTGTGTCCGTAGTTGTCGTTTCCCACGGTTCCCGATAGGGTTGCGCCAATGAGTTCAGGATCAATAATGAGGTCGTAGGTGCTGTTGTAACCTTCGGGAAAGGCGAATCGAACCACTCCATTTTCAAGCACATAGTGACAGGCCACATCGGTAATTTTACCTGCAATTACCTGGTAGGCATAGGGTTGAGCCTCATAAAAAGTGCCAACGGAAGTCGCCAATGCGAGCTTGCCTTCTTCAATACTTACCCCGTCCAATCCTTCAAACTGAAGCCCTATTTGATGAATATCTCCACCTTGACGAACAATGAAATCATACTTAAAATTAGAACCGCGGTTTCCACAGCGTAAGTCAATACCCGGATATAGATTTTCATAATTTACACCATCGTAAATGCCCACATGAGAGGCCCATTTTGAAGGATCATTTCCCAGGAAGTAATTGTAGTAATGCTTTTGCTGTTTTCCGCCTGTCACCTCAGCGCTCTGAGCTCCCACAAAGTGCATTTTCCAGGCATGACTTCGAATGTGAAAGGCTGCTTGTTGCTCGGCCGACCATTGTGAATAGTCATGAACCTTAGCGCGGTCATCGGGGTGACAGAATGCGTACGTGAAGCAGTTGTTTTCCAGAAATACCGCTCCGCCTCCATAGGAAATCTTGTACAACGCATTGGGATGCCATTGTCCGGCATTCTCCACATATTCGAGTTGTAAACGATTGTGTGCCAATGCATTGAGAGTTCCCAACGCACACAGAATCAGGATGGATAAACGAATTGTTTTCATTGCAGGTATAGTTTATCCGTGAAGCGGGGTCACGACGTGTAAAATCAAGACGCATTTTATCACCATATCGTTGCATAGCATGAGGAAATTATGGCATTCGCCAAATGTAAAAGAGAAGAGCTCTGCTACACAGCAGGGCTCTTCTCTGAGTGTTTTGGTTATTCCGAAGGAATGGAACCGCAGACTGAATAATTCACTATTCCATCATTACAGAACAATCGGTTCCGAAGAGACCCAGGAATATCAGGAGGTCGGTAGTATTGACCGCACCTGAATTGTCCATGTCGCCAAGGCAAGTACCTGTGCAACCAAATGCACCGAGGAACAACAGCAAGTCAAGTGTATCTACCATACCATCATTGTTGAGGTCGCCGGGACATGCGCATGAAGCATATTCACATGAACCGTCATCAAAAATGGCCTGATCATTATAGTTGCATGCGTTCATGTCTGTGCAACCACATACCACATTGGGCCAGGTAAAGTCTGTTATGAGGAGATATCCTCGACCAAACACACCATCTGTGGCATTGATACCGAATCCGATAATATCACCGGCATTCACATTCATGGTAATGGTACCTGACTGCGCGACTCCTCCCAATTCAGAAGTCAGGAGGAACTGCACATCATTGATGTAGTATGCGAAATCGTATTGTGGACCGTCCAACGTAGCATAGGTCCATGTGAAGGTATATTCTCCTGCGTACTGAGCTACTATGGAAGCTTGTGATACCACTCCTGAATTTAGGGAAAGGTCATTGTTGGTTCCGGCAATAGCCATGTATCCAACCGAACCTTCAATCCAACCGTTGCCGGGGGATGTTTGGAATGTCCAGTTGAATGGATCAAATGTTCCTATAAAACCCATGGCATCACCTGAAGTATTGGTGCATACCAGTGAACAGTCATCCTGTGTGAATGTACAGCTTCCATCACTGCATCCTGCGTTGGGGTCGTAGTTACATGCTGCTACGTCAGTACACCCGGGATAGGTGCACGAACCATCGTCGATTGTAGCGGAAGCGTTGTAGTTGCAGGCAATTGGACTGGTACAGCCGGGAACGCAGGTTGTATTGACGCCGTACAAGAATGATTGACTCATTGATCCTGACAGGTGGGTGCCTGTGGCCACGACTCCGCCTGCGTTGCTCAGAGTCCAACTGGCGCCATTCCATGAATCACCAAAACTGTCGTACATGATGATGTTGTAGCATCCGCTGCTCAGACAGAAAGGTTCGTTGTAAGGTGCACCACCGGTGTAAACCAGGTTGTTGTCATCGTCATAAACCTCCCATGAAATTTCACTGTCAAACGTTCCTCCACCTACATTGAACGTGAAACAGTTGGTGTAGCAACATGAGCCATCGTTGATGTCGGCATTAGGATCAAAGTTGCATGCGGTGTTGTCAGTACAGCCGCACGTTTGAGGGGCGTAGGTAAATTTGGAGATCAAAACCCAACCTTCTCCGAAACCACCATCTGTTGATTCAATTCCAAATCCAATGAGGTCGCCGGCATTGGCGTAAAAGGTTGTGTTTCCACTCTGCGTACTCGAACCAAG
>JAGQVX010000170.1 GCA_020437755.1 Flavobacteriales bacterium | reverse complement strand
CCGGCGGTAGTTTGGAAAACCTTCATCCCATCTTCGAAACCACCGCAGGTAACCCACGCCATGGTGCCGTGCACATTATCTACCACAACATCTGTAAAATAGAGGGACGCGGGCAGACCAGAAGTTACGTCTTCCCAGGAATTTCCCCCATCGAATGTCACCCACATTTCCGATTCCAAATCGAGCGAGTGCCACAAACGTCGGGCAAAGTAAATGGAAGATGGATCATCTTTACATCCGGCAATAGCGGAGGCCGGTGCTGGGTAGCTCCATTCTGGAACCACATCGAAATCTGAAAGTTGATCCCAAAAACTCGGGCTATCGGCATCAGCAACCCACAAATTTCCGTAGCCGGCATATATCTTGTCCTCGGTGGGTTCATAGTAAATGGGGGTTGTCCATTCTCCGGCTTCAAAATCCTGAATGCTCCAGGCAATCTGACTTACATCCCAAAACCCAAAGTTCTGACCATGCATGAGGTTTCCATATTGAGAAGAACCAATAACCTGATCCTGATCTCCGGGATAAATAAGGCAGTCCATACCATCACCTCCCATAATTTTCGTCCATTCTCCCAAATTGTTCTTGTAGAAGGTGCCATTATCCTGGCTCCCGCAAAGCAGGTACTCACCGTTCCCGGCAAAGACCCCTACCCGATAGAAAGAGGTGATTTGCATTCCACTACTCACATCTACCCATTCGGTAGGCCAATTGTAATTAGGTTCACTGTCGGCATCTGCCCATGAACCGATCTGGACATCATCGGTGTAGATTATACCCCCGTCATTGGCAACGTACAAACGGTTGTTGAGGGGGTTGAATTTGAATTGGTGCTGGTCGGCATGAAGGCTGGGGCCGTAGTAGTCAATCCAATACGAAACGCCGTCCCAGGTCATTCCTCCGTCATCACTGCCCCAGGCATTGATGCCTCCGGCAAATACACGCATCGCATCTTCGGGGTCAACGGCTAGTGCAAGATCATAACTCCCCTGTCCTCCAGAACCCGAACCACCATACCAATTGAGGATATTGGGTGAGAACATATCGGAAACCTGGGTCCAGGTGGTTCCTCCGTTATCCGATCGATGAAAGGAGTGCATACCACCATAAATATCCACGGCAAGAGCATATACAATGCTTGTATTGGAAGGCGCTACAGCCAATTCAATACGGTCAACTTCACCTATAGATGGTATTCCTGAAGGCAGGGTCTCCCAGGAGTCACCAAAATCGGTGGACTTGTATACGCGAGCCGTACCTTCCCCTAGAGTGCTCACATACGTTGAAGCGGCATATAAAACTTCAGGATTGTCAGGATCGGCGTCCAAATCGCACATGAGTTGTCCGGCCATGACGTTGGTCCAGTTCACTCCGCCATCTGTTGACTTCCACAAGCCCTCAAACCCTGCAACAACTACTTCACTCGTATTATCCGGATTGATCAAAACACGACGCATGAGCGAATAATCCAGGTCTTCCTGAAACACGGTAAGTCCGGTAGGTGACCAGTTCTGTCCGCCATCGGTTGATTTGTACAAACCGAGACCATAGTGAGTGTGTCGTTTGCGGTCGTCCAGGTTGAGTGCGACACCGTTGTATTCAAAATCTCCCAGACAAGCATACATAACGTTTGTATTGGAAGGATCAACAGCGATATCACTAATACGAAGGATGGGCAATCCATCATTGAGGGGCGTCCATGAACTTCCATTATCAGTGGTTTTCCAGATTCCGCCTTGAGAAGCACCAATCCAGTAGGTGTTTTCATCGGTGGGGTGAAAGGTCACACAATTAATACGCGAAATACCATGGAATACGCCGCCATTTGCCGGGGTTGGCACCACATTGGGTCCTACCGGAAGCCAATCGGCATCATCCGCAGCTCGGCTAAGACTTACTTGTTTTTCGGCTTCACGCAGAAAAACGGCGGGATCCACCAGTTCTCCCCGGGCATTCGTACGGGTGGCATAATGCTGCTCCCATCGTTTGATCCACTTCCATCCTTTTTCCTTTTCCAGGTCATGCGAAGACTCGTAGGAACGCATGCGTTCCTGCATTTCCACATAGTTGATTGATTCCCCATTTGCCGAATGGCGTAGTTCCTGACCATTGATAGCCAAAATGCCGAACAATAAGACGGTGCTGCTGATTAATCTTTTCATAGTATGAGATTGAAGCGCCAATTTACAAATTGCAAACAGGGACTTAATTCAAGGAATCAGTAAAAAGCCGCGATTATTCCATTTCCAACGAGGAGCCGGCTTCGGGGAGATTCGAAAATCAATGAATCGGCACCGAAACGCCCACTCGGATCATTGCTCCGCTCAAACTGTGCCGGTATTTATATCCATCATTGGAACCATAACCGGTAAAGTTGAAAACGCTCATTTTCCTTCCGGTCAGGTACCTGTATCCGGCAGCAAAGTGAATGCGAATATCTTCATAGACGGTATAGCCCGCCTCGATCTCGCCCTTAAAACCCATCAATACATAGTTTTTTGAGCGTGTAATGGGTGTGGTGGTACCCGTTTCGTAATTGAGTTGGTCAAAGCTCATCCAACTTGACCCCAAACCGGATTCTACAACACTTTTTAGCGCTAAAGACCATTTCTGGTTTGTAGATTTCGTCTGATTGAAAAAATGGTTGACGTTTATTCCAAATCCGCTTTGGACAACCGTTGCATTTGACCTGAGGGCAGTGGGGGTAACCACGGTTTGTACCTCCCCGTTTTCGTAATAAGGCTGTTCTAAACCAATCTTGTAGTTGAACTGGGTATAGCTCAGACCAATGGACCACTGAATTGCCTTGTAGCTTTGTGAGTAAGATCCAAAGCCTTCAAATGCCAGTCGCTGATCCGAACTGGTCGCAGATTGAAACTGTTCAATTTCCTCTACCGCAGTGTTCTGAAGTTCTACAGAACTCAAGTAAGTTGTACCAAAACCCGCGTTTATTCGTGAATCAACCTCCTGTTGACCGGTTGCTGCCACAGTTGCTGCAGCAAATGCACATATGATTAGCTTCTTCATGATCTTAGTATTCAAGTGTTACAAAGGCCGTATCATTTCGGATCAATTCGACGGTAATCTCATAGGGATTATTTGAGTTGTCGTTTTCAGTAACCGATAGGGTGGTGAACTGTGTTGCGGAGAAACCCCGATCTACCTTGACTGCTCCATCGTAGACACTATCAAAATCAAACCGGAAGTCGTCATTTTCGATGAGAATCCGGGACATATTGGGAGTAGGTTCATCTGCATCGACCAAGGTAATGGACACATAGCACCACGGCTTGAGTTTCAAATTGATGGGTTGGATACCATCATTAGACAAATCGAAGTAAGGGCTGTTGGCATAACCATCACCACATGCAGCTACGACACTTGCATCAATTTCTCGTGAAAATTGAAATCCACCGGATTCATCCGTTACCACTTGTTCTACTTCATCGTAAGATGAACCCCAAAAGCCCAATGACGGCTTATAAGCAGTCACTTTTGCATCGGCTATAGTGTGACCATCCCAGGAGTCTGATACCCAGCCCTGATAATCGGGAAGACGTTCATCCTTGAGGCAGCCCGAAAGAAGTGCTACTCCTATCAGCGCCAATCCGATCATTCCTTTTCCAGTTGTTTTCATAATGTTTGTAGTTTGAATAGTGATCCAAAACTATCTAAGCCCCATGCGTAATGCAATGTCAATGTACTTCAATTCGTACATGTTTCATTGCCCATGAATGAATGCTAAATTACGGATTAACAATATATTACATATTTTTATCCGTATACAAAGGCAACACATAATGACATGTAGAATGTGATGCAAATCAGAATTTTGGCAAGCTTTTTGACGTTAACAGGACATGAAAACCAAAAACCTTTTTCTTATATCGATAGCCGTCATTGGCGCCGCCTGTGCATTCTCTCAGGCGATCGTACCACCAAAAGTCGATTTGGATACTTTACCCGTTCAGGAACTACGAGAGGTGAACAACCAATCGTTCCGAAGTGGTGAGAAGTTGAAGTACACTGTTCACTATGGATGGATGGACGCCGGTGAAGCCGTATTAGAAGTAAAGGAATCACCCTATACATTCAACGGGCGCAGGGCTTTCCACGTAGTGGGAACCGGTACAAGTCTGGGTGCCTTTGACTGGTTCTTCAAGGTTCGCGACCGATACGAAACCTATATTGATCAGGAAGGTTTGTTTCCATACCGTTTCATTCGCAATTGCGATGAAGGGGGCTACAAGATTTTTCAGGATTACACCTTTCATCCTGATCGCAGCGCTATGATCACCCATGAAGGGGATACGTTGTATACCCCGCAGTACATTCAGGATATGATTTCTGCGTACTACTTTACCCGCAATCTGGATTTTTCGAATGCCCGCAAAGGAGACATTTTCACCGTTCAAACCATTGTTGACGGTGAAATTTATCCCATGAAAGTCAAGTACGTGGGAAAGGAAGTGGTGAGCATTCGAGCCGGGAAATTCCGTTGTCTGAAATTTGTTCCTGTAGTTCAGGAAGGACGTATCTTCAAGACTGAAGACGATCTGCATGTGTGGATTACGGACGACAAAAATAAGATTCCGATTCTGGCTGAATCAACGCTTTTGGTGGGAAGTATCAAAATGGAAATGACCGAATGGGAAGGGCTTGCCAATCCGCTTTCTAAGGTCAACTAAACGCCGGATTCAGGTTTTCCACAACGCTTTCGTTTTTATTTTCAGGCATTCGCCAAATGTGGTGCCTCATCTGCCGTTACTTTTGTTGACAACGCATCTCAAAAATTGTCCGCGGAATCAATGAAAGGAAAGACGATACTACTGCTGCTACTGATTTTCCATTTGGCTTCATGCCGCAATGATTCCACGCATAAAAGGCCCCGGATCCTCTCGAAAGCAGATTCCAGTCTCGCCTCCCCCGCCAATGTGCGATTTGGGATGAACCTCGACACCTTTACAGTAGACCAGGGTGAAATTCAACCCAACGAATTCCTGGCCAGTATTTTAGGACGCTACGATGTAGACTATGCCAAAGTTGATATGCTTGTGAGAAACAGCATGGATACGTTTGATGTTCGGAAAATCCGTCCGGGAAAAACGTACTGGTTCCTCTCCCCGGGCGACAGTCTGCATGATGGCCCTGAGTTCTTCGTATACGAAAAGGATGAGCTCGAATATGTGGTTTTTTGTCTGGGTGATAGCTGTTATGCTTATACCGGTCAGCATCCATCCGAAACCCGAATCAAGGCTGTAGAGGGCACCATTCATTCATCTTTGTACCAAACCATGGATGATATAGGTATTGGTCCGGCACTAGCCCTGGAGCTGGCGGAGATTTACGCCTGGACCATCGATTTTTACAGGATCCAAAAAGGTGATCATTTTCGTGTTCTATTTGAAGAACAGTGGGTCGATGACAAACCCATTGGAATATCACGTATCCTGGCTGCCGATTTTAATCATGCGGGCGAAAGCTTGCAGTCGTATTACTTCGAGCAAGACAGCCTAGGAGATTATTTTGATGAGCAGGGCAACAGTTTGAAGAAAGCCTTTCTCAAGGCTCCTTTGAAGTTCAGTCGTATTTCGTCTCATTACACTAAAAAGCGGTTTCACCCTGTGTTGAAGCGATACAAAGCTCACCTGGGAACCGACTATGCCGCTCCACACGGCACCCCTATTCTTGCCGTTGGCGATGGGGTAGTGATTGCTTCTCAATTCAAACAGAACAACGGTAATTATGTTAAAATCCGGCACAACGGTACGTATGAAA
>JAGQVX010000016.1 GCA_020437755.1 Flavobacteriales bacterium | reverse complement strand
TCAAGGAACAGGTTCCGGTTTATGAGAAGACTTCAGTGGATGAGTTCTACGTTGATCTCACCGGAATGGATCGCTTTTATGGTTGTGGGATGTTTGCCCATGAATTGCGTCAGCGCATCATCCGGGAAACGGGACTGCCTATTTCATTTGGCTTGTCCAATAATAAAACCGTATCCAAAGTGGCCACCGGTGAAGCAAAACCCAACAACGAACTGCACATCCTTCGCGGCGAGGAAATGGGGTTTCTCGCTCCCTTGTCGGTGAAGAAAATTCCTATGGTGGGCGATAAGACCTATCAAACACTCCGGCACCTCGGCATCCGGATTAACCGTACGGTGCAGGAAATGCCAATGGACCTGATGGAAACCGTGCTCGGAAAGAACGGACTCTCGATATGGCGAAAAGCCCGTGGCCTTGATAATAGTCCGGTAGTGCAGTACAACGAGCGCAAATCCATTAGTACGGAGCGCACGTTTGAACGCGATACCATTGATGTGGCTAAGTTGCGCGGCATACTGATCGCCATGGCAGAGAACCTGGCTTTTCAATTGCGCAGCGGACAAAAACTTACCGCATGTGTGACCATGAAGATTCGTTATTCCGACTTCAATACCTATACTCTTCAGCATCGGATACCCTACACGTCGGCCGATCACGTGCTGATTCCACAGGTGATGGAATTGTTTGAGAAACTTTACAACCGTAGGCTTTTGGTGCGACTTGTAGGGGTGCGCTACAGCCACCTGGTGAGCGGGGGCTATCAGATCAACCTGTTTGATGACACCGAAGAGCGGGTAAATCTGTATCAGGCGCTCGACAGGATACGCATGAGGTATGGTGAACGGGCCGTCATATCAGCGGCCGGAATGGGAGCCCGCAGCATCGGAGGTACCAATCCGTTTAATGGCGAGCCACCGGTATTGCTGGCCAACCGGAAGGCATAGCCCCAACGCATAAATGTCAAATTCACAGCTGGAAACAGCAGTATTAATTCATAACTTTTCCGCAATGTGTGGACGATATACAACAGTTACCAAGATCAAGGCCATTGAAAAACGATTCAATGTAAGAGCCGCACAACCGCAATTGTACACACCCAATACCAACGTCTCGCACGGAGAGTATGCTCCGGTGGTAACGGGAAACAGGCCCCATGAGCTGCAGTTTTTTCAGTTCGGATTTACCCCTTCATGGGCAAAGAAGCAGTTTTACATGATCAATGCACGGGCCGAAGGAGATCATAATAAATCCGACGATCCGAAATACAGCGGCGAGCGAGGAATCATCAATAAACCCATGTTTCGCCAGGCCATTCGTTCTCAGCGATGCCTGGTGATTGCCGATTGTTTTATTGAGGGACCCAAGGATGAAAAACTCAACCGGCCGTATGTAGTGTATATGCGCAATGGAGCACACCCTTTTGCCATGGCAGGCATATGGGACGGATGGGTGAACACATCAACCGGGGAGATTGTCAACTCATTTGCCATCATTACCACCACAGCCAATGATCTTATGACGCGGATTGGGCATCATCGTTCTCCGGTGATTCTCAGTCCGGAACAAGAGGAACATTGGATCAATCCCGATTTTCCGCTGGGAGAAGTGACCTCTATGCTTAATCCATACCCCGCCGATCGTCTCAACGCTTATCCCATCTCTTCCGACATCAAGAATCCCCGTCTTAACGGCAGTTACCTCCTCGAACCCGTCGGCGAACGGGTGTACAGGGAATACGACTACGAGATCTACAAGGAAATCGAATTGTTTGGAATGGGTGAGTCGCGTGCGCGTACCCGAAAATCTCAGGAAGGCCAGCAAGGACAACTATTCTGATTTTTAGTTTTTACGCGATGTATATCAATTGCCACACGTATTATTCGTTGAGGTACGGGACAATTAAACCCGTGCAACTCCTGCAACTGGCTTCCGGAATGGGGCTGGATTGCATAGCCATGACCGATATCAACAGCACTTCGGCATGTCTGGATTTTATCCGACAAGCACCGGCGCACGGTGTTCGTCCGGTAGTTGGTATTGACTTTCGAAACGGTGCGGAACAGAAGTATGTGGGTATTGCACGCAACAATGAAGGATTCAGAGAGTTGAATGAGCACCTTACCCGACACTTGCATCAAGGGCGCCCTTTTGATGAATGTGCCCCGGTATTTGAACATGCCTACATCATATATCCCTGGAGTCGGTATACGGGTTGGGGGCTTCGGGAAAATGAGTTTGTAGGAGTCCACAGCCAGGAAATCAACCATTTGCGCTTGTCGCCTTACCGCAACCAAACCTCACGCATGGTGATGCTCCAAACGGTAAGCTTCCGAAACAAACGCGATTTCAATGCACACCGATTGCTCCGGGCAATTGATAATAATACACTGCTGAGCAAATTGCCGGGGAATGAACAGGGGAAGCCCCATCATCGCATGTCTGCTCCGGAGGTATTGGAGCAACTGTTTGAAGATTTCCCGGAATTGATAGAGAATACGCGTAATATTCTGAATACCAGCAGTATCGATTTTACCTTTGGTACAGAGCAGCCCCACCGTAACTTACGGTGCTACACCTCTTCCGAAGAGGAAGATTATGCCATGATTGAACGCCTGTGTCATGAGGGCATGCCATACCGCTATCCCAATCCTACTCCGGCCATTGAGCAACGGGTAAAAAAGGAACTGGACATTATTAAGGAGAAGGGATTTCTATCTTACTTCCTCATCAACTGGGATATAACGAGCTACGCGCGAAGCAAAGGGTATTTCTACGTGGGAAGGGGTAGTGGTGCCAACAGTGTGATTGCCTATTTACTGCGCATTACCGACGTCGATCCAATAGAATTGGACCTGTATTTCGAGCGATTCATCAACCTGTACCGTAAGAACCCTCCTGATTTTGATATTGATTTTTCCTGGACCGACCGGGATGATGTGACCCGTTATATCTTCAATCGTTTTGATCATGTGGCGTTGATTGCGACGTACAGCACCTTCCAATATCGCGCTGTAGTTCGGGAGTTGGGAAAGGTGTTTGGTTTACCCAAGCATGAAATCGACCTGCTGAGTAAGGGAGATTTTGAATTGGGGAGGCTGGACCAGTTGTCGCAATTGGTGTTGCAGTACAGTACGCTGATTCAGGAATTTCCCAATCACCTGAGTGTACACGCGGGTGGTATCCTCATTGCGCAGGATCCAATAACGTCGTTTACAGCGACATTTCTGCCGCCCAAAGGCTATCCAACTACGCAATTCGACATGGTTGTAGCCGAGGATGTGGGGTTGTACAAGTTTGACATATTGAGCCAGCGCGGATTGGGGAAGATCAAGGATGCTGTATCCATTGTTGCCTGGAACCGTCCGGAAGATGAAGCTATTGACATTCATGATATTAAGCGGTTTAAGGAAGATGAACGTGTGAAGCATTTGTTGCGAAATGCCCGTGCAATAGGATGTTTTTATGTGGAATCTCCCGCTATGAGAATGCTTTTGCGCAAACTGCAAGTGGATGATTATCTGGGTTTGGTAGCGGCAAGTTCGGTGATTCGTCCGGGCGTGGCACGAAGTGGAATGATGCGGGAATATATTTTGAGGTTTAGGTATCCGGAGCGGCGCAAAGAGGCGCATCCGGTATTGTTGGACATCATGCCCGAAACGTTCGGGGTAATGGTATACCAGGAAGACGTTATTAAGGTGGCACACTATTTTGCCGGACTGGATTTGGGTGAGGCGGATGTGTTGAGAAGGGGAATGTCGGGTAAGTTTCGGTCGCGTGAGGAGTTTGCCCGAGCGAAGGAGGCCTTTTTTGAAAAGGCCCGGATGAAAGGCCATGATGTGGAAATGGTAGCCGAGATTTGGCGTCAGGTGGAGAGTTTTGCAGGGTATGCATTCGCCAAAGGTCACTCTGCTTCTTACGCGGTAGAAAGCTATCAGAGTTTGTTTTTGAAGGCGTACTATCCCCTGGAATACATGGTGGCTACGATCAACAATTTCGGGGGTTTTTATCGTACTGAGCTCTATGTTCATGAAGCACGTCTTCACGGGGCTGATATCCAGGCACCATGTGTCAATCATTCGGGAGCAGAGACGGTGATTTTTGGTCGACGGGTATTTTTGGGACTCGGTTTGGTGAAGGAGTTGGAGCATGATACCATCAAGCACATCCTGGCCAGTCGAATGGCGGAAGGTCCGTTTGAGAGCATGCTGCAGTTTGTGAATCGCGTGCGTATATCGCGTGAACAGTTGGCTATTTTGATCCGGGTTGGAGCGTTGCGTTTCACGGGGAAGGGAAAAAAGGAGTTGTTGTGGGAGTCCCATCTCATGGCGGCTCGAACACAGCGGAAACCCACGACAAGCCGCACTCTGTTCGATTCTCCGCCGCGTGATTTTACCCTGCCGGAACTGGATACGGATGCCATGGAGGACACCTTTGATCAGATGGAATTGCTGGGTTTTTCGCTATCTGATCCATTCAATCTGCTCAAAGACCCTCTGCACAATGAACTCCGGGCCCGACACCTGGAGGAGCAGGTGGGGAAGGAGGTAGAAATAGCCGGGTACCTGGTTACCATCAAGAACACGCGCACACATGATGGCAAAGGAATGTACTTCGGAACCTTCCTTGATCGGGATGGAGATTGGCTGGATACGGTGCATTTTCCACCTATAGCAGCACAGTTTCCCTTTCGGGGTAGGGGAATATACCGCATTCGCGGAATGGTAACCGAGGAGTTTGGGTGCATCAATGTAGAAGTGAGCGAGCTGGAGAAATTGCCCATAATTGAAGATCCCCGGTTTTCTGATGCCCGAACCACTACACGGGTGCGACACAGTAGGGAAATGGAAAAGGCTACCTATCAAAACAAATTGCTAAGCTGATGGACTCACCTCTCACAAAAAAAGGTCGCGGGGCGCAACATAATCCTCACAATCGCTACGTGCGTCACTCTTTCCACGTGGAGGCGGAGTATTTGAACTACTGCGCCAGCGAAGGTGAACCAACGGAATCCAATGCTACTCGGTATCTCACGGTGTATCCCAAGACCATCTTGAGCAAGAATGAAAGTCCGGATATCCCCTTCACGTATTCCATCAATCCATACCAGGGATGTGAGCACGGGTGTTCCTATTGCTATGCCCGAAACACGCATGAATATTGGGGATACAGTGCCGGTCAAGAATTTGAGCAGGTCATATTGTGCAAGCCGGAGGCGCCCTACCTTTTGGCGAATGCCTTTATGAAACCCTCCTGGGAACCCCAAATGGTGATGTTATCGGGAAACACGGATTGTTACCAACCCGCCGAACGGAAATGGAAAATCACCCGAGAATTGCTCAGCGTATTTGCCCGTTACCGGAATCCGGTCGGGATTATCACCAAGAACAGTCTGATTTTGAGGGACTTGGATATTCTTCGTGAGTTGCATGCGCAGCAACTCGTGGGAATAACGATTTCCATCACAACCCTCAATGAAGATACGCGAAGGTTGATGGAGCCCCGTACATCATCGATACGCAACAGACTGAAGGCGGTGGAAGTGTTGGCCTCCGAGGGCATTCCGGTCAACGTGAATTTGGCTCCTATCATTCCCGGGATCAACAGCCATGAAGTGCACGACCTGGTGAAGGCGGCAGCCGATTGTGGGGCGTCGATGGTGACGTATATTATGGTTAGGCTGAACGGACAAATTGGAGAGATTTTCGAGCGCTGGGTCGAAGGTGCATATCCCGAGCGGGCGGATAAGGTATTGAATGGAATTCGGAGTGTGCGCCAGGGCAAACTGAGTGACAATGCATGGGGCGACAGAATGCGAGGACATGGCGAAATGGCTGAATCCGTCAGACAAATGTTTAATACAGCGCGAAGGAAGTACTTTCAAGAAAAGCACATTCCGCCGCTGGATACCTCGCGCTTTGTACGCACAAAAAATGGTCAGCTGGGGTTGTTTTGAGGAGTTTAGTGGCTAATTTTGGAAATAGTTGCAGAGTATTGATTCAAGTGACAGCTCCTGGAAACTGTAGTAGTTTGAAATCACAAGTTTTGTAAGCCACTTCCGCGCTTTAAGGAGTTTCGGGTGTCCGCGGTCCCTCTCAGTTAATTTTTGCAGACACCCGAAACCATTAATTTCCGGTAGAAGGGAGTATTAGTCCTTCTTGTTGAGCATGAGCAGGTCGCTCACTACAATTTCGGTGACGTAGCGCTTTTTACCCTCGCCATCTTCATACTGTCGGTGTGTAAGGCGTCCTTCAACTGCTACCTGGCTACCTTTCTTGAGATAGTTCTTGGCCAGTTCGGCTGTTTTTCCCCAAGTGACAATGTTGTGCCAGTGGGTGTCTTCCACCTTTTCCCCTTCAGCGTTCTTGTAGATTTCTGTTGTTGCCAACGGAAATTGCGCCTTCTTCGTGCCTTTGTCAAAGGAGAGAAACTCGGGGTCTTTGCCGAGGTTTCCGATGAGCAGCACACGGTTTTTTAGTGCATTCATAGTGTTGAATTTTAATTAATGTGCTGCGAAGGTGAAGAATGCGCAATGAACTAGTCGTTGAATAAACGTATATAAACGTTTACGATGGATAAAGTTAATGTTTTGGGTAGTAGAAGTTAGAACAGGCGGGGCTTTAGGGTATTATTCGATGGTGGGTTGACCAGGTGTTTTCAAAGAATCGGGACCAGGTTTGCGGATGGATGGCCGACAAATTGTAGTTTGCTCCAACCATTGTGGATTTGAATTCGTCTATATCTCAAAGCAACAACTATGAAGGCAACAATACTTACTTGGATAGCAGTAATTTCATTTGGCGTATGCCATATACACGGCCAAATTCCGAATGGAAACTTTGAAGAATGGGAAATTCCCAACACCTGGAATTGGGAGCCTGTGGGCTGGGAAACTCCTAATAGCCAACTTATAGAGGTTGTAGTGCAAGATTCCTTTGCCTATGAGGGAAACCTCGCAATGCGTGTAAAACCTTTACAAGGTTTCGAGACTGCCGCAGGGGCAGCCATGACTGAGTTTCCAATCAATCTGGTTCCCGGGCAGCTTGATTTTGCCGTTCGGAATTATATTCCCGATGGGAGTATTGATTCGGTTGGCGTTATAGTCTCGCTTTTTGAATCGCAGGACGCCCTGTATCCCATATACTCTGTTAAATGGTTCACAACGCAAAGTATTTCGGAATGGACGCCGATAGCGTTGGATCTGGATCCAAGTGTGGTAGGAGCAACAACCTGTAGAATTGTGGTTTTCGCAGGATATAATGGCCCCTTGGGGGGAGGTCCGGCTTCAACATGGATTGCTGTGGACGACATGTCTTTGGACTATGCTATCGGCTTGAATCCGCCGATTGAGGAGCCCTCGTGGAACGTGTGGGTATCACGTGGTGAACTGCATGTTACCGGTCCGCAGGTAGACGAGCATACCCAATTGGAGTTGCTCGATTTATCGGGAAGAACGGTGAAGCACGGTTTGGGATCGGAAATGAAATGTGAAGAATTGAATAGCGGCATTTATTTGCTTCGGGTAGCGAACAATAATCAACCCGTGAAGACTGTACGTGTTTATGTGAATTGAACAACTTGCTTGATTTGTGCTTGCACAATGTAATGAGCCGGCGGCACCTTTTTCACCCGAGATGATGGTATTGAGTCTTATCTTTGGTGAACAATGGTGCCGCAGTTCTTTTGTCAGTCTTTTCAATCTCCAATGGGATGGATTTCAGTGGAATGCACTGAAGATGCTGTGGTGCGCATCTCGTTTGTCGATCAGTCGCCTCAGCAACATCCCTCGGATCTCACTGAAGAGACAGTCAATCAGTTGAAGGCCTATTTCGACGGTAGTTTACACGATTTCAATTTGCCTCTAGAACCCGATGGCAGTCCGTTTCAGCTTTCCATTTGGCGGATGCTTCAGGAAATTCCCTTTGGAACGACCACTTCTTATGGAAAGTTGGCCGAGCAGGCCGGAGATCCAAACCTATCGCGAGCTATTGGCCTGGCCAATGGCAAGAACCCCATTGCCGTGGTCATTCCATGCCATCGGGTGATTGGTGCAGACGGTTCATTGACGGGTTATGCAGGTGGATTGTGGCGTAAAGAATACTTGTTAAAGCATGAGGGTGCCATTCGGCAAATGGAATTATTCTAAAGACTTGCCTTGAAATCGTATCTTTTGCCCACACAACTTTACTCATGGAACGAAAGAAAGTAACAGGAATAGGCGGGATATTCTTCAAATGCGAAAATCCATCTGCCATGCGCGATTGGTACAGCACCCATCTCGGCTTAAAAACCAATGAATACGGCTCATCATTCGAGTTTCGTGAAGCTGGCAAACCCGACCAGCCGGCATATTTGCAGTGGAGTCCTTTTGCCCAGGACACCAAGTATTTTGAGCCCTCTCAAAAGCCATTTATGATCAATTATCGAGTTGAAGGTCTGGAACAACTGGTAGAAGAAATGCGAGCCGCCGGAGTCACTATCTGTGACGATATAGAGACCTACGACTATGGAAAGTTCGTCCACATTATGGATCCTGAAGGCAACAAGATTGAATTATGGGAGCCCGTCGATCAGGTTTTCACGGATATGGGTGGAGAGACTACGAAGTAAGGGGGAGGCTCCTGAATACTGATTTCAAGAGGACTTCGGCTCCTTTCCCGGGTGGTTTGGAGCGCGTTTTTCAATTGTGATAATTACTTACCTTTCCGCACCTTTTTGCAACATACAGGTGCAGCATAGCTTAGAGCGATGGCTCCTCTGGGTAGAGGAGCTCGCTGAGAACGATTATGTGATCATTGATGATTTTCTGGATGAGGAACTCTTCAGGAAGATTATGGCGCATTGCTCCCGTCATTTGCCCGATTTTACCCAAGCCGGTATTGGTTCTTTAGGCGATTTTACCATCCAGGAAGGCATTCGTGGTGATCGAACCTATTGGCTGGAACGTTCACGTGATATCGATCTTAGGGCTTTCTGGGATTTGGTGGATGAGGCCATACATATCATGAATCGGTATTGTTACCTGAGCATTTCAGACAGCGAGTTCCACCTCGCGCACTATCCTAAAGGTTCGTTTTACGACCGGCATCTGGATCAGTTTGCCGGACGAAACAATCGTATGATTTCCATGGTGATTTATCTCAATGAGCTGTGGCAGCCGGGCGACGGCGGTGAGTTGGAAATCTTCCGTGATGATGACTCCGTTATCGTTGAGCCTTTGGCAAAACGTTGTGCCCTTTTTAAAAGTGCCGATGTGCCTCATCAGGTTCTTATGGCGCACAAGAATCGCTTCAGCCTTACCGGATGGCTGCTCTACCAGCCTGTTGGATTGGGGCAGTTTCTGGGGTGATATTGCCGAGAATGAGCCAATTCGTCGACGAATTGAGTACCTTTATCTACAAAATTCAGAGTAATGAAACACCTTTTCATGTTACTAGCCCTGTTTGTTTCGCTGATTTCCAGTGCACAGACAAGTTGTATTAATGAGTCGCAAATTGATCCGGAAATATTCTGCGCAGATATCTATGATCCTGTTTGCGGATGCGATGGAGTGACTTACGCCAATATATGTGAAGCGTGGTATCATGCTGGAGTCACTTCATGGACTACCGGAGAATGTCCGTTGTATCCTTGTCTGGATATGACCGAGGTAGATTTCGGACCGTGTGATTTCGTGTTAGGATATGGTTACGTTGATGGTGTTTGTATTGAAGTTTCGGGTTGTTCAGCTGTTGGGGATAATGGATTTGACTACACCAATTTTCTCTACGAAACGCCCGAAGCATGTGAACTTGCCTGCTCAAATGTGCAAGATTGCATCGATCCGGATTTGATTGATGGAACGAGTTGCTCAGCAGTGTACCAACCGGTATGTGGCTGTGATGGTAACACCTATGTGAATGTATGTACAGCGTTGCATGAAGGTGGTGTGACTTCCTGGACATTTGGCGTATGCCCCTATACCTGCATTAATACCGATCTCATTCAAAACCCCGTGAATTGCTCCCAAGTGTATGATCCTGTATGTGGTTGTAATGGAGTTACTTATAATAATGCTTGTCTGGCTCAGCAAACCGATGGGGTGACCGCCTGGCTTTCGGGTGCGTGTGCAGATACCGACAGTGATGGCGTACCTGATGTGCTTGATTGTGACATGTTCGACCCTCAAAAGGCTGCAGGGTTACCGTGTGATGATGGTGATGCCAACACCATTGACGATGTATACAATGATTGTTGTGAATGTGCGGGAATTGCGATAAATGAGCCCATTCCCTGCCCATCAGACCTCAACTATGACGGGGTGATTGACACTTTGGACCTTCTCGTTTTTCTGGCGGTTTTCGGTCAGTCTTGTCCATAAGAAAAGCATCCGGCAGCACTCTTGACCGCCGGATGCTTATGTTTTACTCAATTTTCCAGCGTAAGCCGGCGTAGGCCATGCGGCCAAATACGGGACCCCAAATCATTGAGGCGTCAAAATAGGGGCTGAAGGGTTCGCTCGCCGCTACTATAGCATCGGGCTGGCGGTAATTCGTGAGGTTTTCGCCGCCGAGATACACTTCGAATTTTGGTCCGAAAACGCGTGTTACTTGGGCGTTGACTACCACATATGGATCAGACCAGGCTGGTAATTCGTATTCCTCAGGGTTGGCCTGCGTATTGGGAATTCGCTTTTGTCCCACAGCTTGGGTGGTTACGTCGAATTTCCATTGCCGGTCTTTTTCGTTCAATTTTGTGGCATACGCCAAATTGAGAAACCCTCTATGTGCCGCAACAAGTGGCTTGTCCAGAATGTCATTCCCATACTGCGATTTCACATTTAACCAACGATATGCCACACGCACGTCCAAGCGCTTCACGGGCGACCAACTGAATTCTGTTTGGAAACTGTTGGACCAGGAAGGTCCATTCAAATTGTAGAATTTCACGGTCCCGGCAGTTTCCATGTCCGCAATAATCTGATTCTCGAAATGAGTGCGGTAAAAATCGACCGCAAGTGAGGCATCGCGATAGCGAAGTTTAAACTTGCTTACCAGACTAATCCCACCATTCCAGGCCGATTCAGGGTCTAACCCAAAACCGGGCTTGTTGGGATCACCCTGTATGTCCCAGGTTCGCGAACTAGCGAGCAATCCCACGTTTTCCATGATAACATTGGGAGATCGAAATCCCCTTCCGGCTGCCAGTTTCAAAGATGTGTTTTCAGTAATACTGTACCTCACATGCAAGCGTGGAGTGTATATTAATCCATATAAACTGTTGTAATCCAGTCGTAAACCTGCGACCACGGTGATGAGTTCCAGTTTGTTGAGCGTGTATTCCGCATATCCTCCCACAGTATTCTCAACACGTGCGTAACTGGTGCTGTCGAGTTGCTCATTGAATTCGTCATGTGTGTAGGTAGCACCCACTACATAGGTGTTTTCCTTGTTGCCCAGTTGTGACTGAAACAGCACGTTTCCACGAAAAGAGCGTTGCTTGCCATCGTAGGTTTTAGTGCCGAAGTAACTGCTTTGTTCATGATATACACCGCTGAACTGCGTTCCTAAACTGGTTCCTTCCTTTTCTTTGAACACATATCCGGTTTTAGCGGATCCATCGAGTCGCGTCGTTTGAATTCGCGCACCCCAAATGGGTTGTGTGGTGATTTCACCGGGTGTGAAGTCAAACTGACCTCCAACATTATCCTGTTCCAGCCATGAAACCTGGTAGGTACCATTCATCCCGTTGTCGCCATGAAAACTCCATTCGTTTCTCAGGATGAAATCCTTTTTTAAGGGGTTATCGAGGAAACCGTCGTTATTGTTGTCCCATCGCGCCGCACCATACTCCCCATGTGTTAGCAACGTAGTGCCCCAATGCTTGCCAATAGGTTTCATGACTCCGGCATTCAGTTCAATCCTTCCACCTTGATTGGCATATGCGTTCACATACAGGCGTTCGGCATTGTCAGGACTTTTCATTCCCACGTTGATCTCGCCCGTTATGCTTTCGTAACCGTTCACTACCGATCCGGCACCTTTCGAAATGGAAATTTGGTTGATCCAGGTGCCGGGTATGTAGGTCAAACCGTAAATACTCGACAAACCACGCACATCGGGGATGTTGTCTTTGAGGATTTGGGTGTATTTACCATCCAGTCCTAGCATTCGGATTTGTCGGGTTCCCGTGACTGCATCGGTGAACGACGCATCGATGGATGCGTTTGTTTCAAAAGCTTCCGACAAGTTACAGCAGGCAGCTTTACAGAGTTCCTGTTCGCCGATGGTTTGTGAAATGAGCGGATCAATAAGCGACATTTCTGTCGATTCTCGTTCCGCTTCGATCTCGGCCGCTTCCAGTTGCTCTCCGGCTTGCAAACGAATGATCAGTTCAGATTGACCCGTGTACATAACGGTATCCGACTGATACCCGACAAAAGACACTACCAGTGAATTCACACTGGGATGACGTGCAATTTCGAATTTACCATCAAGTTCTGTTACGGTTCCTGATCGTGTATTGAGCCACACTACAGTAGCCCCTGGAAGAGGTGATTTATCCTTGGTCGTTACTATTCCGCGCACCACGTCCTGCGCTGTCAGCTGCATTCCCAGGAAGAGAAACAGCGACATAATCCATAGATTTTTCATGGGCGTGCGGTTAGTGGTCGTGGTCATGATCGTGAACATGCTCACGATACTGACAACAAGAATGGATCTTTGCATACTGCTCATCGCTGGCTTTCGACTTTTCCGTGTCGTGCCCTGCTTCGTTTAGCAGCTTATGTATCTGATCTTCAGAGATTTTCTTCGGCTTGTAAACCAGTGATAACTTATGGTTTTCGAGGTTGTAATCGGCGTAGATAACTCCGGGAACGTCTACCGCCTTTTCAATGCGCTTTTCACACATTTCGCAAACGCCGCCCACAGTGAATTCGACAGAAACAGGTTTGTTATCCTGTGCAATTGAAGAAAGAGAAGCCACAAGGGCAAATGTGAGGGCGAAGATATATTTGAATGATTTCATGAGTATTGTATTTGAAAGTTAATGAATTGAAATTCAGTAACAATCAAGCATACAACACCAATTGATGAAACTTTATGTACACCGGGACTCCAGGCGGATCGGGTACGTCGGGAAAAGGAAGGGAAACTTCATACTTTATCTCCTCGGCAAGCGTCGGGATTTCGGTTTCTTGCACAAGCGGCATGTAGGCCATAGATATGGCAGAAGTGGCTGCGTGCTCGTCATCCACACTGTAGTATACAACATCGTATTTACAGCATTTTTCGTCGGATGAAGTGCATTGATGATCGCCGTGATCACAGCAGGATCCACCCTGAACCGTGAACAGATCGACATGTTGAAATTGGCCACAGCAGTAGTGCCGACTCAGAACAATACCTGAGGTTCCCAGCAGATAAATCACTGCGAATATGATAGCCATTCCCTTGTGCATCATCACAAAGGTAACGATTTTTCAGAGTAGGTGTTTCGTTGATTTTTGTTAAACACCTAATTCCCAAGGTAATTAAAAGAGGAATTTAGTCTTTATCGGCAGTCAGTGATGCCTTTAAGTATTCCCTGTTCATGCGAGCGATGTTTTCAAGTGAAATTCCTTTTGGACATTCCACTTCGCATGCACCGGTGTTGGTACAGTTTCCAAAACCTTCTTTATCCATCCGCTCCACCATGTTCAGTACACGATGCGTGCGCTCAACCTTTCCCTGAGGCAGTAACGCCAATTGAGAAACCTTGGCACTTACAAAGAGCATCGCCGAAGCATTTTTACAGGTTGCAACGCAAGCACCGCATCCAATGCATGTGGCTGCATCAAAAGCTTTGTCGGCATCTGTTTTTGGAATTGGAATCGCATTGGCATCCTGCGTGTTCCCTGATGTATTCACTGAAACAAATCCACCGGCAGCCATAATACGATCAAATGATGACCTATCTACTACGAGATCTTTCACAACCGGAAAAGCTTTGGAGCGCCAGGGCTCTATATAAATAGTGTCTCCGTCCTTGAATTTTCTCATGTGAAGCTGACATGTCGTTACCCCACGATCGGGCCCGTGAGCTTCTCCATTGATATATAATGAGCACATTCCACAAATACCTTCACGACAGTCGTGGTCAAATGCTACAGGTTCCTCTCCTTTGGCAACAAGCTGTTCATTGAGTACGTCCAGCATTTCCAGAAACGACATGTGTTCCGAAATATCAGCTACCTGATAGGTTTCCATACGTCCTTTGGCGTTCGGTCCGTCTTGTCGGTATATTTTAAGCGTAAGATTCATGATGTTCGAAATTGCGGTGACTTACTTATAGCTACGTTGTTTCAGTTCGATATCGTTGAAGGTGAGTTCTTCTTTGTGGAGCTTGGCTTCACCGGCATCACCGGTCCATTCCCATGCGGATACAAAGGCGAATTCATCATCTTTTCGAAGCGCCTCTCCTTCGTCGGTTTGGCTCTCTTCTCTGAAGTGGCCTCCACATGATTCAGATCTGTGCAGTGCGTCGAGGGCCATCAACTCTCCCAATTCCAGGAAATCAGCCACGCGTCCGGCTTTTTCAAGTTCAGGGTTCAATCCGTTGGCTTTTCCAGGCACGCGCACATCTTTCCAGAATTCATCGCGAAGTGAGCGAATTTCAGCAATGGCTTGCTTCAACCCTTCACCATTTCGCGCCATGCCCACATGATCCCACATGATTTTACCCAATCTCCTGTGGAAGTGGTCAACAGATTTTGATCCGTTGTTCTTCAGCAGTTTCTCTATTTGGTCTCGTACCTGCTTTTCAGCTTCCATAAACTCCGGAGAGTCGTTTGGAATAGCACCCGTCCGAATGTCGCCCGCGAGGTAATCGCCTATGGTGTAGGGCAGTACGAAGTAACCATCAGCCAAACCTTGCATCAAGGCCGAGGCCCCAAGGCGGTTAGCTCCGTGATCCGAGAAGTTAGCTTCCCCGGCGGCATAGCAACCCGGAATGGTAGTCATAAGGTTATAGTCAACCCAGATTCCTCCCATGGTGTAATGCACGGCAGGGTAAATTTTCATGGGCGTCTTGTATGGATTGTCGTCGGTAATCTTTTCATACATCTGGAAGAGGTTGCCGTATTTGGCTTCAACGACCTGCTCACCCAACTCACGAATCACATCCTCTGTTGGGTTGGTAATACCGTCTACCATAGCTTTTTCTTTTCCATAACGCATGATGGCCGATCCGAAGTCGAGGTAGACTGCTTCACCGGTGTCATTTACACCGTATCCTGCGTCACAACGTTCCTTTGCGGCACGGGAAGCCACATCGCGGGGAACGAGATTACCAAAAGCCGGATATCGTCGTTCGAGGTAGTAGTCGCGGTCTTCTTCGCGCAGATCGGTTGGACTCAACCTTCCTTCGCGTATGGCCATTACATCTTCTTTCTTCTTGGGAACCCAAATACGCCCATCATTACGGAGTGACTCCGACATCAGGGTGAGTTTGGATTGGTATTCACCTGAACGTGGAATACAAGTAGGGTGAATTTGAGTGAAGCATGGGTTTGCGAAGTATGCTCCTTTCTTATGCGCTTTCCAGGCGGCAGTCACATTGGAACCCATGGCATTGGTAGAGAGGAAGAATACATTGCCATAGCCACCTGAAGCCAACACCACGGCATGAGCAGAATGGCGTTCTATTTCTCCGGTTACCAGGTTTCGTGCAATAATTCCACGGGCCTTGCCTCCAACGATCACAAGTTCAAGCATCTCATGACGGTTGTACATTTTGATTTTACCCTTTCCAATTTGGCGGCTCATGGCTGAGTATGCACCAAGAAGCAATTGCTGTCCGGTTTGGCCTTTGGCATAGAATGTTCGGGAAACCAATACACCTCCAAAAGAGCGATTGTCGAGTAGTCCACCATATTCGCGGGCGAAAGGAACACCCTGTGCTACACATTGGTCAATGATATTGGCCGAAACTTCTGCAAGTCGGTAGACATTGGCTTCACGTGCGCGGTAGTCGCCTCCTTTCACGGTATCGTAAAACAGACGGTAGGTAGAATCGCCGTCGTTTTGATAGTTTTTGGCAGCATTGATCCCGCCTTGTGCTGCAATGGAGTGGGCACGGCGAGGAGAATCCTGGAAACAGAATGCTTTGACGCTATATCCCATTTCTGCCAGCGAGGCAGAGGCTGCGCCTCCTGCTAAACCGGTTCCAACAACGATGACGTCGATCAGTCGTTTGTTGGCCGGGTTGACTACGTTAATGTCGTTTTTGTGCTTGGTCCACTTGTCTTTGAGCGGACCCTGAGGAATTTTTGCATCCAATACTGACATAATTCTTGTAAGTTCTTAGGCGTTGACGAAATGGAAAATAGCGATGGCTGAGAATCCTGCCGCGATAATCACGCAGTACACAGCACCGAGTTTCTTGATAAGTGGTGTATAGCGTGAATGGTTAGCACCCATCGATTGAAAAGCTGACTGAAATCCGTGATTGAGGTGAATTCCCAAAGCGATGAATGCCAACACATAGATGAGCGTATAGTACCACATTCCAAACAGTGTAACGACCAAATCATAGTCATTATCAAAACCATTCATGTCGCCAAATTTGAGCTCCACGAAATAATCGCGCAAGTGGAGTACCAGGAACACCAGGACCAACATACCGGTAATAATCATCGATCGCGATGAAAAACCTGAATTGGCAGAGGGTCGGTTATAGGCGTACTTCTCAGGTCTGGCACTCTTATTTTTAAGGGTGAGGTTGATCCCCATCACAATGTGAATGAGAAATCCAGCTGCAAGCACGTATTGCATGACTTGTATCAACGGATTGGTAGCCATAAAATGTGAGGCTTCGTTGAAGGCATCCTTGCTGACCATCGTAAGCAAATTGATTGCCAGGTGCAATGTGATAAAGGTGATCAGAAAGAGGCCTGTGAGTGCCATAAAGAATTTCCTTCCGATCGAAGTGGAGAGCCACTTAGTGTTACTCATCTCTGTACAGGTTTAGCAAATTACTGAAGGCAAAGGTACACACTAGAATGTATTCGGCTGCATTTCGAACGGGATAATGAAACATGATTTTTATCCGTTCGTTTCATAATAGTAAAGGGCTTAAAAAATGTTTTCACCGCCAAGATTTTAAAAGCTGGAACGTACATACTTTAAATATGAACCTGTGTTTTGCGAAAAATTGCATTTTTGCGAGGCGGAAATACTAACTTTATGAAGAAGCGGAAAATTTTGGTCCTTTTGCCTTTCCTGGCAGGATTGGTAATCATTGGCTGCAAGCACCTCCCTGAGGAACAGCAGATCATTCCAGGCACAACCATTATCCCTATACAGTCCATCACCTGTTCGGAAGATACGATTTACTTCCAGCAGCAGATCTTACCCATCTTCCAATCCAACTGCGCGCAGGATGATTGTCATGATGCACAAAGCCACGAAGAAGGTATCGTTCTGGACAGCTATTCAAACATTATCAATACCGGCGACATTGAGGGAGGAAACCTCAATGCGGGGCACATCTATGAGTCGATAACCCAGACCTGGGGCGATGATGCGATGCCACCGGACAATCCCCTACCTCAGGATCAGATTGATCTGATAGCCGATTGGATCATGCAAGGTGCCTTGAATTTATCGTGTGACGCGTTGCTTTGTGATACGCTGGAATTGACTTTTTCAGGTGATATTCAACCGTTGGTGGCGGCTTTTTGTGAAGGTTGCCATACCGGTTCGAACGCCGGCGGTGATGTTAAATTGACCAATCATGCAGAGATTGCTGCTGCCGGTGCCAATGGTTCTCTATATGGTTCCGTGGCTTGGGAGGCGGGATATACCCAAATGCCTCAGAACGGAAGCCAGCTTACCGAGTGCCAGTTGAGAATGATTGAAATGTGGATAGAAAACGGTATGCCCAATGACTAAATACCTTTGGATAGGTCTTCCCCTTTTACTAGCTAGTTGTTATTATGATGTGGAATCGGAACTCTATGCCGGCTGTGACAATCCGGTTGAAGTTCTTTACAGTGTTCACGTTGAACCTGTGATCAACGCGTCATGTGCAATATCTGGCTGCCACATTGATGGCGGCTCGGGGACAGGCAATATGGAAACCTACGATGGTGTCAAAGCCATGGTAGATGCTGGTACATTCCAACAACGCACTCTTGAACAGCGCAATATGCCTCCAAGCGGAAGCTTGGGTACATGTGACCTCCTTTTGCTTCAGGACTGGATTGATCAAGGTGCGCTAAACAACTAAGCATGAAGAATCTGACTTTACTTGTATTCCTCCTGGGCACCATTGTTGGTTGGTCGCAGGATGGAGGGGCGTACACTTATCAAACGTTTAAGGACACCCGAATCGTTAATGGCCATTCGGTGGAAACCAATGACGCCGGTGAATTGAAGTTTATCATTCAACACCGTTTCGGACTCTTGAGTGGTGGTGCCTATGAGTTGTTTGGACTGGACCAGAGCAATGTGCGAATAGCCTTTGATTATGGTCTTACCAACAATATGTCTATTGGGATAGCACGGAGTTCATTTGAAAAGACATACGACGGATTTGTCAAGTATAAGCTGCTGGCCCAGCGCGAAGGGGGAATGCCCTTCACGGTTACGGCCTATGCTTCAATGGCATGCAAAGGACTTAAGTGGGAAGATCCCGAAAGGAAGAACTACTTCACCAGTCGCTTGTATTATGGTTACCAATTGCTCATCGCCCGGAAGTTCCACGATCGGTTTTCGGCGCAGTTGATGCCTACATTGGTGCACCGCAATCTGATTCCCGATCCATCGGTGAAACATGATGTGATGGCTATGGGGGCGGCTACTCGCATGCAGCTTACTAAAATGCTGAGCGTACAACTGGAGTATTTTTATGTACTGCCCAATCAGCTGGCAGCCGACCGCACCAATTCATTGTCGATTGGTGTGGATATAGAAACCAAGGGTCATGTTTTTCAGCTCCATGTGTCGAATTCACGGGGTATGACGGAGCGTTTCTACATTTTGGATACTACAGGAGATGTTGCCAAAGGTGATTTCCATATTGGATTCAACATTAGTAGGGACTTTAGAATAACGCGCAGAAAATGAGGTATTTCATTCTCACCATAGTTGTTAGTCTTCCGCTGCTATTGAGTTTCATAGGGCGCGAGGAAAAACGCGCCGCCATCGTTGCAGACACTCCTGTTGTGGAGGTTTTGCAACTATTGGGAGAACCTCTACCCGATCATTATGCCACTGCTGCTGATGAGATGAAGATTGAAATAGGACGGCAATTGGTTCTTGAGGGCAAGGCACGGATTCCGGGTGGGGGAAGTACACGGGCGATCAGTCGTTTTTTCATTTGCACCGATTGTCACAATCAAGTTCAGGAAGACCCGATCCTTTCAGTTTCCGATCCCGACGCCCGTTTGGCGTATGCCATACAAAATGATTTACCCTTCTTGCAAGCCACCACTTTTTGGGGGATTTCCAACCGGGAACATTGGTACAATGATGACTACTTCAAAAAGTACGGAGCACTGGTAGAACCGGCCCGAAATTCCCTTGCTGAGGCTACTCAATTGTGTGCCAAGGAGTGCTCTTCCGGCCGGTACCTGGAGGAGTGGGAATTGGAATGTATTCTTCAGTATTACCGTACCATTGAGCTTCATGTATCGGATTTGAACCTCAGTGATAAGGAGTTGGTTGAGTTGAATAAGGCTGTGGGTAGTGAGGGTAAGCATAAGTCGGCAGTCGCCAAATTGAAATCGCGATACATGCTGGCTTCTCCGGCACATCTCGGACATGTTCCGGAGGATTTGGTTAAAGGGTATGATACCGCTCCGGGGAACCCTCAAACCGGTAAAGAAATCTACGAGCGAAGCTGTAAGACATGCCATTCCGGACATCGATGTTCGCAGTTCATTCTGGATGATGCGACGGTGACGTTTAAAAAGCTGCGGAATCACCTGGATAAGCATACGTATTTCAACTTATACGAAATCACACGAAAAGGTACGTACGCCCAACCAGGGCATAAGCAATATATGCCTATGTATCCCCTGGAACGCCTGAGCGATCAACAATTGGAGGATCTCAGGGCCTATGTGGAGCAGGAAGCCACCGGATTTTAATCGATCGGGTAGTTTGGAATGAAATCTGGCGTCAGATCCATTTCGAAGTTTAAAAGTCCCTTTCAACTTTATACTATTAGAACACCTTTTCGGAGGTTTCAGAGCCGAATGTGGATTGCCTTTGCCGCGATTCATATCTTTGCCGCGCTAAATTCAAACTATGAGCGTACGCGTACGATTTGCCCCTAGTCCGACCGGACCCTTGCATATGGGTGGGGTTAGAACTGCCTTGTATAATTACCTTCTTGCTCGTAAGGAAGGAGGTGTGTTTGTACTTCGGATTGAAGATACCGACCAAACCCGGTATGTTCCCGGAGCTGAGGATTATATCAAAGAGGCTCTGCAATGGTGTGGAATTGAGCCCGACGAAGGCCCCGATCAAGGAGGTCCTTTTGGGCCCTATCGCCAGAGCGAACGAAAAGATACTTACGCACGCTATGCGAATCAACTCATAGAATCGGGATGGGCGTACTATGCTTTCGATACGGCTGAAGAGATCGATGCCAAGCGCGAAGAAGCCAAAGAAGCCGGACAGCATTCATGGCAGTATGACGCCGCCACACGAATGGGAATGCGTAATTCTGAGACCCTGGGCGCGGAAGAAACCGCTCGATTGATTGAGGGAGGAGCTCCCTATACGGTTCGATTCAAAATCCCATCATCCGAAGAAGTGGTGTTTCACGATGAGATTCGTGGTGAGGTTCGCTACAATACGGATGTCCTGGATGACAAGGTACTGTTCAAGTCGGACGGTATGCCGACGTATCACCTGGCCAATGTGGTCGATGACTATGCCATGAAAATCACCCATGTGATTCGAGGTGAGGAGTGGTTACCCAGTGCGCCTCTGCACGTTTTACTTTACCGTGCGCTGGGATGGGAGGATGTACGTCCGAAATTTGCGCACTTGCCGTTGATTTTGAAACCTGCCGGAAACGGGAAACTCAGCAAGCGCGATGGAGATAAATTTGGATTTCCGGTGTTCCCATTGCAGTGGAAGGATCCGGAAAGTGGAGAGGTAGCAGCCGGGTATCGTGAAGACGGTTATTTTCCGGAAGCTTTTCTCAATATGCTGCTCATGTTGGGTTGGAATCCGGGTACGGAGCAGGAGCTATTCAGCAAAGAGGAAATGACCGCTCAGTTCTCATTGGAGCGAGTGGTGAAGTCGGGTGCGCGCTTTTCACCGGAAAAGGCCAAATGGTTCAATGAACACTACTTACGCAGCCTATCGCCCGACGATTTGGCGCATGCCGTAATGCATTTCGCCCCTTCTTTTACCGGCGTATCTTCCGATCGCATGCCCGCCATGTGTGCCATGCTCGCCGAACGATCATCGTTGTTGCCCGACCTTTTGGCGCATGCCTACTTGTATGAACGGCCCACGGAATATGATGAAAAAACGGCGCGCAAGAAGTGGAAAGACAACACTACTGAGCTGATCACTGAGCTACGAGGATATATCGCCGGATTGGACGATTTTTCGGAGGCAGGATTTGACGCGATGCTGCAAAACTTCGTGCAGGCGAAGGAAATAGGATTTGGGACTATTGGACCGGTATTGCGATTGTTGCTTACCGGCGCCGGTGGGGGGCCTGCGATGGGCGCCATTGCTGCTTTTTTGGGAAAAGAGGAAGTACTTGAGCGTATTGATGCCGGATTGAAAAAATTGGGATAGATGGAAACGGTATCGGTACATGGAATCAAGATATTCGGGTATCACGGCTGTATGCCCGAGGAAGAACTCATCGGGACGTGGTTTGAGATCGATGTTGATGTGGCAGCCGATTTGGCGCATGCCTCACACACCGACAACATAGCAGACACCACCAACTATGTGACCATTGTAGAAATTGTGCGGCGTGAAATGGCCATACGTTCGAACCTGATTGAACATGTGGGACGCCGTATTCTGGAAGCTATAAAAAGCGAACTGCGTTCACCAACAGCAACTGTTGTGGTGAAGAAGCTAAATCCACCGGTAGCGGCAGAGCCCGATTACGTTAGCGTGCGGATGTCGTACTGATTAGAGCTGCATTTCAGGAACGTGCGGAGGGACTATCAATTTACCCGCCGTGGCCTGAACAATTTCCTCAACAGAAACCCCCGGAGCACGCTCTAGAAGGTGAAAAGCACCGTCTTTAATATCGAGTGTAGCTAAGTTTGTTACCACTTTCTTCACACAGCCTACGCCGGTAAGCGGCAAGGTACAATCGGCGAGTAGTTTTGACTCTCCCGCCTTGTTGGTGTGCATCATGGCCACGATGATATTTTCGGCCGAGGCCACGAGATCCATCGCTCCGCCCATGCCCTTCACCATCTTCCCCGGGATTTTCCAGTTGGCAATGTCACCGTTTTGGCTCACCTCCATGGCGCCTAGCACGGTCAGTTGGACGTGCTGACCGCGAATCATAGCAAAGCTTGTGGCACTATCGAAGAATACAGCGCCCGGCATCGTGGTAATGGTCTGCTTGCCCGCATTGATGAGGTCGGCATTTTCATCGCCTTCAAAAGGAAAAGGCCCCATTCCGAGGACGCCGTTTTCCGATTGAAATTCGACATTGATATTTTCGGGAATGTAGTTGGCAACGAGCGTAGGAATACCAATGCCGAGGTTTACATAGTATCCATCCTGGAGTTCCTGAGCGATGCGTTGAGCAATTCCGTTTTTATCTAACATGATGGGTAGTCTTTTGGATTAGTTTCTGGGGCGAACGGTGCGCTGTTCGATACGCTTTTCATAGCTGTTGCCCTGGAAAATGCGTTGAACGAATATTCCCGGCGTATGGATTTCATTGGGATCCAATTCGCCAAGAGGCACCAGTTCTTCCACTTCGGCAATGGTAATCTTCCCCGCCATGGCCATCATAGGGTTGAAGTTTCGGGCGGTGGCGCGGTAAATCAGGTTTCCCGCTTCATCACCTTTCCATGCTTTGACAATGGCAAAATCTGCGGTAAGTGCCGATTCAAGGATGTGTGGCTTGCCGTCGAACATACGAACTTCTTTGCCTTCGCCTACTTCGGTTCCGTAGCCTGCCGGTGTGAAAAAGGCCGGGATTCCGGCTCCTCCGGCGCGACAACGTTCTGCCAAGCTTCCTTGTGGAATCAGGTCAACTTCCAACTCGCCGCTGAGCATCTGACGTTCGAATTCGTCGTTCTCACCTACGTAGGAGCTGATCATTTTCCGGATTTGTCTGCCCTGGAGAAGCAAACCCAGTCCAAAATCATCTACTCCGGCGTTGTTGGAGATGCACGTGAGGTCGTTTACACCCAGTTTTACGAGTTGAGAAATGCAGTTTTCGGGTATACCGCACAGACCAAAACCACCGAGCATAAGCGTCATACTGCTTTCAATACCCCGGCAGGCTTCCTCGACGTTGGCCACCACTTTTTTAATTGCCATAAGATGTAAAGTTATTCGAAGAGACCATCCCCTTCGTCGTCTGACTTTCCGCCAAAATTAATGGAATTGGTGGTATTAAAGTACTTCATGCAATCCAATTCGATATCGATCTCTACGTCGTCGGGCTTTTTAAAGTCTTTTTGGCTGATATTCAATTCTTTGTCGTTGTATACCTCCTTCATGAAGTACCCATAAATGGGGAGCGCCATGTTGGCACCTTGTCCAAGGGAAGTTCTCGTAAACCGCACGACCGGATCGGCAGCCCCTACCCACACACCGGTAACCAGTTCGGGAGTAAGTCCCATAAACCAGCCATCGCTGTTGTCGTTGGTTGTGCCCGTTTTTCCCGCCATTGGGACCTTGATTCCGTCGTAGTCGCGTGAAGCCAGGTCCATGCGCAGACGCATTCCGGTTCCGAGTCGTTTTCCTTTTTCACGGTTGTAGGCCCCGTCTACAACACCCTTCATGAGTTGTACTGTGAGGTAGGCCGTTTTGGTGTCTAGCGCTTGCTGAATGTTGAGGTCAGCCTCGTAGATAATGTGTCCGTTTTTATCCTCAATACGCGAAATAAAGATCGGTTCGATATAGGTTCCCTGATTGACAAGTGCGGCATTGGCGGCTACCATTTCATGCAGTGACAATTCTGCAACTCCCAGTGCGATGGAAGGTACTTCAGGAATAGCACTCTTGATACCGAGTTCGCGGGCCAGTTGAATCACCGGGCCGGGTCCGTATTTCTTGATGAGCTTGGCCGTAATGGTGTTGATGGAGTTGGCAAGTGCATATTCCAGACTGACCATTTCGCCATATTCAAAGTCTGAATTGTCGGGACACCACTGTGGCTGCCCATCGGGCATATCGATGCAGATTTTTTGGTTGGGATATTCCGTACAGGGATGTTCTCCAAAACGGAGTGCTGTGGCGTACACAAAAGGCTTGAAAGTAGATCCTACCTGTCGGCGGCTTTGGTATACATTGTCGTACTGGAAATGTTTGTAATCGATTCCACCCACCCATACTTTGATGTGTCCGGAGGTTGGATCCATAGCCATGACCCCGGCATGAAGGATGCTTTTGTGGTAGCGGATACTGTCCATAGGAGTCATGACCGTATCGATATCTCCTTTCCAGGAGAACACCTTCATGGGAATGGAAGTGTTGAAATTCGTTTCGATTTCATCATCACTCAAAACGGGCCAGGTGTGTCCACAGCCTCCCTTTTCGTCATCGCAATGATAGTGCTGGTGTCCATCCTCGCCTTTGATAGTGTGGATGTAAAACGCAGGGCGTTTGCACTCAGGACAAGTGTTGCCCGAAAGGACACGGTAGCGCTCGCTTTGTTTAACGGCTGCGGTTAGAATGCGGTCGATGTTGTCATCGGTGGTTGTATTGGCGAAGGGCCATTTGCTGTCTTTTCGTCGCTTCAGGTCATCCCAGAAATCATCCTGCAGTTCCCCCCCCAGGTGCCTGCTCACTGCTTTTTCGGCGTAGGCCTGCATACGTGAGTCGATGGTGGTAAAGACTTTGAGTCCGTCGGAATACACGTCGTAGCCACTTCCGTCGGGCTTGGTGCGGATGAGGTTTCCGTTTTCATCTTCCTCCTTGAGAATTTTTTTAAGCTCCATCCGCAGAATTTCGCGGAAGTACGGAGCCAAACCTTCGTCGTGGCTCACCCGTTGGTAGGAAATATTGAGCGGGAGAAGCCGGAGGCTGTCGTATTGGGATTCATCCAGACTGCCATACTTCACCATTTGGTTTAATACCACATTTCTTCGGTACAAAACGGTGTCGGCCCGGCGCAGTGGATTAAAGAGCGCAGAGTTCTTGAGCATTCCCACCAGCATAGCCGCTTCTTCAACACGCAGGGAATCTACAGGCTTATTGAAATACACATGCGATGCCGATTTGATACCTACCGCCTGATTGAGAAAATCGTAGCGATTGAGGTAGAGCGTAATGATTTCGTTTTTGGTGTACTGTTTTTCCAGTCGGGTAGCAATGATCCATTCCTGTGGCTTTTGCCAGGCACGCTCGAGGAAGCTGATATTTTCATAACCCTCGGTAAACAACATTTTAGCGAGCTGCTGGGTAATGGTAGAGCCACCGCCCTTTTTCCCCAGATAGGCTGCGGCCCGGATTAAACCGATGAAATCGACGCCGGCGTGATCGTAAAAGCGTGCATCTTCAGTAGCAATAAGGGCATCTACGAGGTGGGGAGGTAAATTCTCAAATGCCACGTCCGAACGATTTTCTCGGTAGTAGCGACCAATGACCTCCATATCCGAAGTGTACACTTCAGTGGCGAGATTGGTTTTGGGATTGGCAAGAGCCTCGGTTGGAGGAAGCTTGCCATTGGAGGCAAAGAAGATAACTGCTCCCAGCGCCACAAAGGGAAGGACTACGAGGCACCAGAAGAAAAAGAGCCATTTGCGATATCCGGTAGGACTTGACTTTGTTTTTGCCATGATTTTGGGGATTTTATCCCAATGATAATTGAATCAACAAAGTAACGAAGAGGCAATTGAATTATGACGCCTCAATCAGCAATTGTAGATATTTTCAAAAAATTCGTGAAAGGATCACCAATTTACCGTCGTTCCGCAGGGAAGTTCTTAATTTTACGGCTCTTAAAAAACCAGGCATGGAGATTTTAATCAAGGCAGCCCAACTTATTATGAGTCTTTCCATTCTCGTTGTTCTACACGAGTTGGGTCACTTCATACCTGCCAAACTGTTTAAAACACGGGTAGAAAAATTCTATTTGTTTTTCGATCCGTGGTTTTCACTATTCAAGTTTAAGAAAGGAGAAACCGAGTATGGCGTGGGATGGTTGCCATTGGGTGGTTATGTGAAGATCAGTGGAATGATCGATGAGTCGATGGATACTGAACAAATGGCTCAGCCCGCCCAGCCCTGGGAGTTCCGTTCTAAGCCGGCATGGCAGCGTCTCATCATCATGCTGGGAGGAGTTACCGTGAACTTGATCCTCGGCTTTGTCATTTTCACCATGATCCTATTCTACTATGGTAAGGATTCTTTGCCTGTGGATGAGGTGAAATGGGGTATCGCCTGTGATTCTTTGTTGCAGGATATTGGTTTTCAGAATGGTGACCGGATTTTGGCACTCAACGGACAAACTCCCGAATCGTTCAATGATGTACGATTGAGTTTGTTGCTGGATGATATTCAAACAGTTAGCGTTGAGCGTCTCGGTCAACGATTGGATATACAGCTTCCGCCGGATTTTGGACAAATGATGGTCGATAGTGGTTTAAAACAGCCCATGGTGGCGAGGTTTCCGACCATTGTGGATTCTGTTATGGCAGGTTCGCCGGCTGCGGCTTGTGGATTACTCAAAGGCGACAGCATCGTGGGAGTGGACAATATGAGCTCTATTTTCCTGTCCGATATCCAGCCGTATCTTCAACGGCATAAAGGTGAGGAGGTAGATATTCATGTGGTTCGCAATGATATGCCCCTCACATTGACATGCAGCGTAAGTCAGGAGGGGACTGTGGGATTTTATCGCGACTTGAGTATCAAGCGGTTTTTCAAGGTGAATCATGAGGAGTTCTCGCTGGCCCAGTCCATTCCTGCCGGGTATCATCATGCCATGAATGAGCTCACCAACTACATTGTGCAAATGAAGTTCTTGTTCTCAAAGGCCGGGGCTTCTCAGATTGGTGGATTTGGTACCATTGGCGGATTGTTCAGCGCTACCTGGGACTGGGAAGTATTTTGGGAACGTACGGCCTGGTTGTCGCTGGTGCTGGCCTTTATGAATGTTCTTCCCATACCGGCACTCGACGGTGGTCATGTCATGTTCCTGCTTTATGAAATGATTGCAGGCAAGGCGCCCAATCAGAAGTTCCTGGAGAAGGCACAGATGATTGGCATCATACTGCTACTCGGTTTGTTGCTTTATGCCAACGGGAACGACCTGTTTCGTTCCATCATGGGTTAAGGTTTCCGATTTTATTTACTTCGAGAGAGAGGGTTTTCCATTTGGCCTTGTGCCATACCTCAATTAACATGAAACGCTGCATAAGTGAAGCAATGGAGCGAATTCCCGCCTATTGATTTCTGTAATTTTCGGGCATGAAGAATCGAATTTTTCAAGTGGTAATGCTCGCGGCACTTATGACCACATCCCTGTGGGGTGTTGCGCAGGATAAAACTTTTGCCATTGTGGCCCGCCCGATGCGCATGGGTACCGGAACCATCATGATGGTGCCCTATGAGAATAAGATGTTTATCAGTGATATCAATCGGGAAGTGCACAACCGGACCGGGTTGGAGCTGGACGAGATCAGACGGCTTTTTCGCGAGGGGTTGATGCAGGTGATCAGCAATGAAGCGGTGAATTTCAGGTACAATACCATTGACATCCTCAACTCCGGAATGGATGGCGATTTGGAAGATATTGAGCGCGTTCATGCATCGGTGGGCTATAATTATGAGAAGCTTCCTGAGCCCGATAAGGAGGACAAGAAGCTGGTGGAGCGCATGGAAAAGGCGTTTGAACAACAGGCTCCCGATCAGAGCGGTCGTGGCGTTAATGTGGGTGAGGGCGAAATTCTCACCTATTACGACGGGAAGGAGCGCTATATGGACGCCGTGGTTTATAATCCGCAGCTGTTTACGGATTTGAATGGCCACCACACCTGCGACTATGTTTTAATCATCAACGAGCTGGATATCAGAGTATTGCGAAATCATGACGCCGAAATGGGTCAGATTTGGGATCGGATGGTGAAGGTTCACTACAATTGGTTTGACAGCGAAGGCAACAAGTTGTACGGGGGTGCCGCTTATTACGAATACGCCGGTGATGAGAAGGATATTTATACCATCATTCGAAAGTCGTTTACGCCCATTGCTCAGCAAATTCTGGTTACCTTGCCAGTGCCTCAGGAAGAGGAGGCAGGGACGCCAAATGGTTTTGGTGGCACGCCGTCAAAACAGGAAGAACCAGCGAAAGACAGCGTTCGACCTGAGAATCGGAAGCTTTTCAAAGGCCAGTCGTCTCGTGAGGATGATGACGAAGATTTTTAACCACACCACATGCTACTAGCGATTGATCTTACGAGTTCGTATGGATTGGTGATTGCTGCATCAATCATTATCATCCTGTCGTACTTCTGCAATTTTATTTCCCGCATTACGAATATTCCCAGTCCGCTGCTTTTGATTGCTCTGGGGATTTTGATCAAGCAGGGAATGAATTACCTGGGTATTGCGGGCATTCCCGAGCAAAATCTGGTTTTGGAGGTACTAGGAACGGTAGGATTGATCTTTATCGTACTGGAAGCAGCATTGGATCTCGAACTCTCCGCCGAAAAATGGCCTATTATCTGGAAGTCGTTTGTAGTGGCATTGGTAGGTTTGCTTGCTTCATCATTTCTCGTAGCGGGCATATTGCATTTCACGGTCATCGCCGATTTTATGACGGCTTTGGTGTATGCCATCCCATTATCGATTATGAGCAGTGCCATTATTATTCCCAGCGTTATCGGGCTGGTGACCGATCAGCGGGAGTTTATGGTGTATGAAAGCACGTTTTCCGACATTTTAGGGATTATGTTCTTTTATCTGTTGTTGGAGAATGCCCAGGCAACAGCTCCCGGTGAGGTTGCACTGAGTGTTTTGGGGAATATCGGCTTGACCCTTGTGTTGAGTGTCGTGGTTAGCTATGCCTTGGTCTTTATCCTTCAAAAAATCACCGGTGCGCTGAAGTTGTTTCTGACAATCAGCGTATTGTTGTTGCTGTATTCGGTTGGAAAAATCTATCACTTGTCGCCCCTGGTGCTGATCCTGGTTTTTGGATTGATGCTCAACAACTCACAGTTGTTTTGGTTCCGGGGGTTGAAGAAGTTCCTCGAACCGGAGAAGATCCATACAATAACCCATGAATTTCACGTACTCACGTTGGAAACGGCATTTGTTATCCGCACGTTCTTTTTTGTCATTTTCGGAATTACCATTGTGCTTTCGTCACTCATGGATTTATCGGTAGTGTTCTACTCCTTGTTGATTGTGGTGGCTTTGTATCTGGTTCGTTTGGGTGCCTTGATGGTCTTCAAGCGTAAAACCATTTTTCCCCTTTTGTACATTGCCCCGCGCGGACTGATTACCATTCTGCTTTTTTTCAGCATTATGAGCAACTATCCTCAGTATGTGGATCCCGCTTTTGATCAGGGCATTTTGTTGTTTGTAATCATTGCGACTTCATTGGTCATGACTATTTCCCTCATTCAGAATGGCTTTGCGCCTAACACCTCCCTCGACGCAGAAGCCGTTGAATTGGAAGAAGAGGAGGAGCAACGTTCGAAATCCGATCACTGACCTGATAGAAATTGGAAAAGTAAGGATGGATTTACTTCCCATTTTCAATGAAGTTCTTACATTTAGTAGCCCTTAAATCGACTCAACTCTTGGAAAAACTTATTTGTTTGGATAATCTCATGGCGATTTCGCGTCAGAATCACTCCTTCGTAAGGGAGATTCTCGAGGTTTATTTAACGAGTACTCCCAAGGATTTGGATAAGCTGGAACATCACGTTCATGACAAGAACTGGGAAATGGTGCGCTACTTCGCACACAAGCTTAAATCATCGAGTTTTACCATAGGATTTGACAAAGGATATCGCATTTTCCAGACGATGGAAGATATCATAAAGGATCAACAGGATGTTTCGGTAATTCCTGAGCACCTTGATCAGGCCCAACGGTTGTGTCATGAGGCACAAGTGCAGGTCAAAATCGAACTTTCCAGCTACGTATAAGCCCATTGTGTAGGGCACGTCTTACATGGTGATTGGAGCGCTTCCTACTCCCTGGTTCCTGCATTGTAGTTAATCTTGTGTCATATCTATTGAACTTACACCCATGGTTGACTTGCATTTACTTACAAAGATCGCCGGAAATGATGCCGAATTCAGGAAGTCCATCGTTCAGCGCGTGGGAACCAAAGCCCGGAGTTTTGTGGCAGATTTTGCGCAATCATTTCGCAAGGCAAATTACAACTCGTGTTATTACAAGACGCTGAGTTTCTACCAAAGCATTATGCCTTATTGTAAGATTTCGTTCCTCAACGACATGCAGAAAAGCCTCAACATCCTTTCTCACACCCACGATCCGGAGCTCAAGCAGGCCATTTGCAGAGCCATTCTCAAAGACGTAGCCTCAGCCATGGTGCAAAGCAATATGGTACGTCGTGATGAGCTCAATACCGAAAATGGGGTGATAGTGTAAAGTGGGAAAAGCACAGGAAATTGGGAATTGCGCTCAGAAGCGCCAGGAATTGGAGCAAAAAACAACCTTCTAACGCCAGTCGGATGTGCAACAATTGCCACGAGGCCCTGTTCTCGGTACGGCAACTTTGTTGCCTACTCGAACTGACCGGGCATTAAATTGATTTCGAGCGAAATTCGTACATCGCGCCAAGTCAGCCCGAGTGATTTTAAGCTTCGCTCAAAATTGTATCGAGGGCTGTACCGATAGCATCCTGCCGACAAGGGAATGAAATTGAAGGACTAGTACATCAGCTTCAATGAAAATGTGAAATCTGCAGTAAATTTTAAACTAGAGCAAGATAAACCCAATTGGAGTTCCCACTTTATCAATCCTCTTTTCCACTTTTCCACCCTGTAGTGGTTTGGAATTCAATTTTTTATGTACATTTCCTTGTATCAAAATGATTCTAGACCAAACTCTTAATTAACGCTGCTATGAGAACCTCTCTATTGCTGATTGTGCTCCTAATTTCTTCCTTGGGGCATGCTCAAAATCTTCAGAATTTGCTGGTTAATCCCGGGAATAATTTGGGATCGACCGAGGGTTGGACACAGGATAACCCCTTCGGTGGGTCTTGGTTTAATTCCAATGGAATCAATGGTGGCTCCGCTTGGGCTTCTAGTCCTGTTTGGAACTACAAATGGCAATTGATTGATTTGGTGGCTCAAGGATTTACACCGGCATATTTGGATTCAAGTCCGGTTATTAGGTTCGCACAACAGTACAATAAGTACGAAGTCCCCGGGATGGCCAATGACCAATGGTCAATTACAGTAGCTCTGTTGGACGAGAGCCAGCAAGAAATCACCAACTATTCTTACAGCGACTTTTGCGGTGCGGATGGCTGGCAATTGTTCAAAGGTTATTTTTCGTCATATCCAGCAGGTGTGCGCTATGTTAAGTTCACACATGGTGGACGAGAATATGGAGAATCTGCCGGAAGCGCCGGAGGTGCGTCGTTGGATGATTCGTTTTTGTCTGTTGGTAACCTGGTGCTCTACGGTTCGGCCAACACGGCCAGCCTGTCGGGTTGGGACGTGGTAAACGGTGGTGACGGCTGGTCATTTGCCGGAAACAGTGAGTTTGTTTCTTCCTATGATGAGTGCAAGCTTTCCCAACAAATTGATCTCACTGCTTTAGGCTATTCAGGCGGGGTTTCAGGTGATGATTACTCCATTAACTTCGCTATGGATTACCGAGGGGTCGGTCCTTCATTTAACGATCCGGTTAGTGTCGTACTCACGTTCTTGAATAGCAATGGTGATGTCGTTGATGCAACCACCCTGAATGGAGTTGGTGCTGAGGCATTCCAGGAACTGACATTTACTTATAGCGACTTTGCTAATGTTGCGGAAGTTTTGCTGGATATTTCGGCACAAGATATTGAATACTGGCTGGGCAACTATGGCGCCAAAGTCAGCAATATCCGCTTGTGGCTCGAGAGCCAAAGCACTGATTCAACTGATGAACTGGAGGCTTCCTTGAACGAGTCAAACGCAGTTCTTTTCCCCAATCCATCTGCAAGCAAGTTCACATTGAAATGCGACCAGGATATGGACCGTCGAGCCATCGAAATCCGTTCACTGGATGGCAGATTGGTACGTAAGGTATCTCCAGATTTTGTGAATGGCAAGGCTGCTACTATTGATCTGTCCGGATTGACCTCTGGGACGTTTTACATCACGTATTTTGTTGATTGAAAGCAATTTCACAAGACTGCTGTCCTGGTTGAGTAGGTTGAGCTATTACGAGCTTTATTTCCATTTCATTTTACCGGAATCCAGGTGTAGTGCTTTTGATATGGACGTTGTTGGTGTGTTGAGATCCAATTGGATCCATAGCGATCATGTTACTCATTTGGCGAATGCCAACATGAAAAAATCCTAAACACACCGATACCGTTTCCCAGGCATCGTTAGAACAAGGTCCCTGAACTCAAGCTGAAGCAGTGTTGCGGATAGCTGAGGCATGGAGAGGCCGGTTTCCAGACATAAATCATCAATGGCCATTTCCTTGTGTTTCATCAGGGCATTGATGATGAGTTGCTCTACAGCATTGAACTCTTGAAATAGCGTTGCTTGTACGGGGGCGGCGCCTTTTTTAAGCGACCACCCCGTGAAATTCTCCAGGTCGCGGGCGTTTTGGATCAATCCGGCTTTTTGCGTGCGGATGAGTTCGTTACATCCCGCCGAGAATTTGTCGGTTGCTCTTCCCGGAAATGCGGCTAATTCACGTTGATAGGCATGCGCCAAATTGGCGGTTATCAACGATCCACCCTTCTCCGCCGATTCGACAACCACGGTCAGGTCGCTCATCCCTGCCACAATACGATTGCGCATGGGAAAGTTCTCTCGGTCGGGCTCCGTGCCGCAGGGAAACTCCGAGATCCAACTTCCATTTTCCAAAATGCGCTGCGCATCCTTCCTGTGCTGCACGGGGTACACACGGTCCAATCCATGCGCAAGCACAGCCACATTGAAAATGCCGTTTTTATAGGCTTCCCGATGCGCGGCGATGTCGATTCCAAAGGCCAGTCCGCTCACAATGTGCAACCCCGTCGGTTCCAGTTCGGCAAGCAGCAACTTCACTCGTGAAATTCCATAGGATGTGGCATGTCGGGTACCCACAATACTGATGGATCGGCGTGGATTGAGGTTGGTTTGGCCCTTGACGTACAGGACAATGGGTGCATCCTGACAAAATTCCAGTCGCTGGGGGTAGTGTGGATGGGTGAAGAACAGGCTGGTAATGCCATGAGCAGACATTTTCTCTACTTCGCTCTCGGCGCGCTCCAGAGCTTCCTGACGGTTGAATGATCGGAGCACGTGTTCGGGCACGCCTGTGTGGCGCATGAGGGTATCAATGGACTCTTCAAAGATACTCCCGGCACTGCCCAGGGATTGAACCAATTTACGGGCGTAAACCGGGCCTACACCTTCGAGAAAGGACAAGGCAATTTGGCATTCTTGTTCTGTCATGTACGTGGAAAAAACACCAAAGTAAGTGGTCAAGTGGGCACATTCGTGCAAATGGGGACGGGGACTTTGCAGACGTACCTTTTTCCTTTATGAATGAACCTTTCCTGCGGATATGAGCGGATTTGCTATACTTGCATAAACCTTGATCAACCATGCGAACGTTCATATCGATTGCTGTACTGCTGATATCTCTAATCTCCCAAGCCCAAACAGGGACGCTTACCGGTGTTGTCACCGATAAGAGCAGCGGAGAAACGCTTATTTCAGCAACAGTTGTAAGCGGAACAGCGGGTACTGTTACCGACATACAGGGTCGGTACTCCATTGAGCTTCCCGTAGGTAGCCATGAAGTGAGCATTTCGTATATCGGCTATACTACGCAGAAGCAAGACGTTCTTATCAAATCAGGTGAAACGATTATCCTGAATGTGGCCTTAGCTGCCGATGTCAAAAACTTGGATTTGGTTGTGGTTTCTGCCGGTCGATTTGAGCAGGATATTAGTGAAACTACTGTTTCCATTGAAGTACTTAAGCCTAATATCATTGAGAACAAAAGCACAACCTCCATTGATGATGCGCTGATGCAAACTCCCGGAGTGGTGATCGTTGACAACGAACCGCAAATTCGATCGGGAAGTGGCTATAGTTTTGGAGCCGGTAGCCGAGTCATGGTTTTGGTCGATGACTTGCCCTTGCTTTCAGGAGATGCCGGCCGGCCCTCGTGGGGCTTTCTGCCGGTAGAGAACGTAGAGCAGGTTGAGGTAATCAAAGGAGCAAGTTCCGTGTTGTATGGTTCAGCGGCATTAAGTGGGGTAATCCATTTGCGGACTCGCTTTGCCAGCGGCCACCCTGAAACGAAAGCCAACGTATTTTACGGCGTTTATAGCGACCCACAAACCACTGAAGGCAAGTACTGGCAAGGATCGCCAATGATGACAGGTATGAACTTTTTCCACTCCCGAAAAATTGGAAGCATTTCTCTTGTTATTGGCGGAAGTTATCTCGGCGATGACGGTCATCTCGGACCTGTGGTGGATGTAGATGGCACTCCGGCGTCAAGCGCCTACAATCCCTTTGATGTGAATCGCTATGCCGCTGAGACCCGTGGCAGGATGAATATGAACCTGCGCTGGCAACCATCCAAGCTTCCCGGCCTGGCCATTGGGCTCAATACCAATTGGCTCAAAGGAGAATCGCTCAACACCCTGTTGTGGCAAAACAACAAGGAAGGCCTGTACGCCGCATTTGATGGCTCTGCTACCCGCACGAAGCAAGTGGTGGGAAATGTGGATCCCTATATTGAATACACCACGCGTCACGGAAGCCGACATACCCTGCGCACACGGTGGTTCAATCTGGACAATAACAACGACAACGATCAAGGCAACTACAGTGATGTGTACTATGGCGAGTACCAGTACCAGCAACGATACGAACGATTTAATATTCCCGATTTTACTACCACCGCCGGATTGGTGGGCATTCACACGGTAGGAACTGGCGAATTGTACACTGCTTTTGACGAGAACGGACAAAACGTTGCCGATAACTACGCAGCGTATTTGCAGCTCGACAAAAAGCTGTGGAAGAAACTCACCATTTCGGCGGGCGCCCGGTATGAGTACTTTCGAATCAACGATCAACATGAGGGTCGCCCGGTGTACCGCGGTGGCTTGAACCTGCAGTTGGCGAAGGCCACGTTTTTGCGCGCCTCTTACGGACAGGGTTTTCGCTTTCCCACCATTGCCGAGCGATACATCGAAACCTCGGTTGGGGTGATTACCGTGTTCCCTAATCCCGACTTGAAAAGCGAATCTTCTTACAACGTAGAGTTGGGTGTCAAGCAGGGATTCAAATTGGGTAATTTCAAGGGATTTGCCGATGCTGCTTTCTTTATGCAGGAGTTTGAAGATTACATCGAGTTCACCTTTGGTCAGTGGAACCCAAACCCTGGATTCAGCAACTTCCTGGGACTTGGATTCAAGAGTGTCAATACAGGAACAGCACGCGTAACAGGCGCTGACTTCAGCCTGCTCGGACAGGGCAAACTGGGCAAGTTTGATGTACAAGTGCTGGCCGGTTACACCTATACCGTTCCTATCACGACCAGTCCTGACTACATCTATGCCCGCTCACCGGTCGATACCAACAGCATCCTGAGTATGCCGATGTTCCGGGAAACGACCTACGCCGGAACCAGTTCCAATCCGGAAAATAACTACCTGAAATACCGACTTCGGCACCTGGTACGGGCCGATGTTGAGGTAAAGTACCTGCAGATGACTGCGGGGCTGAGTTTCAGGTACAACAGTGTAATGGACAACATCGATGGTATTTTCGAGATGCTCGATGATCCTAGCGATCCTCTTACCTATCAAGGGTATGGTATTGTAGAATGGCGCCAGGAACACAACAAAGGAGATTATATTTTCGACTTCAGGTTTATGTTCCAGTTCAATGAAACCCATCGACTGGGATTGGTGGTCAACAACATGCTCAACAGGGAGTATGCTATTCGTCCGCTCACTATTGAAAAGCCACGAACTACCGTGTTGCAATACACCATCACGATATGAAAGTAGCAGGCATCATTCCCGCGCGCTACGGTTCTACCCGCTTTCCGGGAAAACCACTGGCACTGATTCAGGGTAAGCCGATGATTCAGTGGGTATATGAGAATGCACTGCAATGTGAGGCGATCAGTGAACTGTGGGTGGCTACAGATCATGAAGACATCCGTCAAACGGTGTTAAACTTCGGAGGAAAGGTCATCATGACCCTCGAAGAACACCCTTCCGGAACCGATCGTTGTCTGGAAGCCTACATCAAGTCGGAATCTGATGCCGACGTGGTCATTAATATTCAAGGCGATGAGCCGTTCATCAAGCCTGAAATGCTTCAGTCTGTAGCTCACCAATTCGAGAAAAGCCATGTCGACATCGCCACTCTTGTAAAAAAGGTAGAAGATGTTGAAACACTACTCGATCCCAATAAAGTAAAAGTGGTTCTTGCCACCGACGGGAAAGTACTCTACTTCAGCCGCAGCCCCATTCCTTTTTGTCGGGGTGAAATGGCCCATGAGTGGTTGCGTTGCCAGACCTACTACAAGCACATTGGTATTTACGGTTATCGGGTGAGTACCCTGCGTGAAATCTGCCACATGGAACCTTCCGCACTTGAACAATGTGAGTCCTTGGAGCAACTTCGATGGTTGGAAAATGGAAAGTCGGTATATGCCGCCATTACTAAGTTTGAAACCCCTAGTGTGGATTCTCCGGAAGATTTAAAGCGAATTGAGGAAACCCATTTTCTTTAATTCCGTAGGAGAGTTATGCCTCCTTTCCAAGCTTGAATTTTAAGTCGTATCTTCGTACAGCAATATGGATCAGCTCGGAAAAATCATCAGTCAACAACTCTATTTGCACGATTGTGTGATCATCCCTGACTTTGGGGGATTTGTGGGAAATGAAGTGGGTGCTCGAATCAATGAGCGTCAAAAAACCATTACACCTCCCTCAAAATTCATCACATTCAACAAAAATCTTACGCACAACGATGGCCTTTTGGCGAATGCCATAGCCCGTGCTGAAGGATGCTCTTATGAACTCGCATTGAACCGCATTCGTGCGAAAGTGGAGGAGTTTCAAAAACAGCTCGAAGAAGGCCGCCGTATTGAGCTCCCTCCGGTTGGAGTGATTTACCGTTCACAAGACGGGCGCATTCACTTCATTTGCGACGAACGGATGAATTTCCTCACTTCGGCATTTGGCTTGTCCACCGTCAACCTCCCTCAACATGTGATTGCCGTTAATCCGGAATCGGGAGATTCGAAAGTGGTGGCTATGCCTCAGCCCGAGAAGGAAGCACAGCCTGCGCAAAAAGCACCGGCTAAACGCAGACGTTGGATTGCCGCAGCAATTGCCCTCCCAATAGTGGCACTTGCAGGCTACATGTTGATCGGAAACAACAGTCCGATGGGACAGGTAAAACTGGGCGGACTCAATCCTTTTGCTAAGCCCGACGTGAGTTCGCATTATATGCCGCGATTTGAAGAAGAGGCCTTTGTGATGTCTTTTCCTGCAGCGGAAAATAGCGTGGAGAAACTGGCAAGTGAAAATCCCGAAATGACCTCGGCTTACTTCTCATTCTCCGAGGATAAGGCCAATCCCGACGGGGTATTGATCAAGCTCAACGACGCGACTGAGGCATCGGTTGAACCTTCGAAGAATGTAGAACAACCCCCTGTTGTGGAGGCCCCCATTGCTCAGCCCAAGGTGGAAGCTTCAAGTGCCAGTCAGTTGCAGTTGTACTTCATCGTTGGCGGCGCATTTCGCGAGAAATCCAATGCCGACAACATGGTGGAATCCCTCCGCGCCAAAGGATATGACGCTTCGATTTTTGGTAAGAACAAGGACTTGCACATGGTGTGCTATGGCAGCTTTTCCAACAAGCAAGCCGCCCGCACTGCCTTGGCACAAATCAAGTCTGCCGAGAATCCACATGCCTGGCTCAAGAAAAATTAATCCCTCATGAATCCGCGGATACCGGAGCTTTCCGGTCAATTGGATGCCATTATTTTTGATTTTGGCGGCGTGTTGTTTGATATTGATTATCAGGCTCCAGCTCAGGCATTCGCCAAATGGGGTATTGCCAATTTCGACCAACTGTATTCCAAGGCATCTCAATCTGATATTTTCGACCGACTGGAAACAGGATTGGCCACTGAATCTGAACTTTTTGATCACATCCGGACTACAACCGGTGTGAACCTCACGGATGAACAAATTCGAGAAGCATGGAATGCCATTTTAATCGGTTTGCCCACACCACGTGTGCTGTGGCTCAATCAGGTTCATCCTCTGTTTCGTACGTTCATACTCAGCAATACCAACGCGATTCATGCAAGGGAATTTGAGCACATGATCGACCAACATGCCGGATGGAGAAATTTTGCCGAGGGATTTGAGGAAGTGGTATATTCTCATGTATTGGGAGCTCGGAAACCTCACGTGGAGACGTTTGAATTGATGCTGAAACGGCATCACCTCAATCCGAAACGCACCCTGTTCATCGACGATTCAAAGCAGCACGTTGAAGGCGCGCGGAAGGCCGGGTTGATGGGATACTACCTGGATTTGAATGTGGAGCAGGTGGAAGACGTGGTGAATCAGCTCTTGTACTGATCGGGAAGCATACGCGTGATGGAACGCCAGAAAGCTTCATTGCACGGACGGGCACCCATTTCCATCAATTCGAAGATTTCTTCTTTACGTGGCTTGCGGTAATTGCGTGTTCCATGCAGTATTTCGGGGTCGTACTTACTGAGATCCAGCTTGCCGGCGGCCAGCTTTTTCACATCGTCAGCATCGGTGAAATCCACGCCCGATTTACCCAATCGCAAGACCACGGCAGTTGCCGATTCCTCATCGAATTTATACACCCGCATCTCTGAAGCAAAGCGGTGGCGCATGAACTTGATATTGCCCAATACCTTCTCCCACACAATTTCGCTGAACACACCAATGAGCTGTTCAGCTTTCGATGGATCATTGCTCTTGAGCTCAGTCCAATCGGAGGCTGTCACCGAATTGGAAGCCAGGAACTTAACAAAATCATCTTGTAATGATTCCAACTCCTCTTTATGCAGCGGACGATACTTCATGGCGCAAAACTAGCGAATCAGCGGTCAATAGCGATGCATGGTGTTCAGAAATGCATTTGGCGAATGCCTTATTCATGCCAAAGGCCCACTACTGAGAGCGAGCCTTTGAACACAATTCATAAACTGAATTGATGCTATTATATTGAGCTACAGAATTTTACTTCACCACCAATCGGGTTGTGTGTATAGTTCCACTTTGCTGAACCCTACAGAAATATACGCCCGAGGCAAAGCCATTGAGCGAAATATCAGTACGATTTTCGAGGATTTGTCCGCTGTAAACCACCTCGCCCATCAGGTTCACCAATTCAACGTTCTGTGCGCTTCCCGGATCGGCAACGGTAAGCGTAATCATGTCCTCAGCCGGATTGGGGAACAACGTGAATGATCCCTTTTGCAGATCGAGGATAGCGTCGATAATCACGTCGATAGCATCCGACGTTCCTTCACAACCCCATTCATCAGTGACTACCACATAGTACTCGGCATCCTGACTTGCGGTATATGAACTTCCCGTAGCTCCGTTGATCATGGCTCCATCGAGGTACCACTGATACGAAGCATAACTTGCCGTGACACTGAGCACTGAGCCGTTTTGAGTAATCACCGGAGTAGGAAGAGGATGGACATCAATACTCACCGGAACGCCATTGGTCATCTCATAATTGGGGCATTCCATTGGAGTGACCACAATGGTGTAATCTCCTGTTTCCGAAACGGTATACGTTGAGCCATCTGCGCCCATTATATCCGTTCCGTTGTCTTGCCATTGGTAGGTGTTGTAGGGTCCGCCGGGAATTGAAAGTTCGGTAGTTTCCCCTTCGCACAGGTCGGTGGTTCCATCTCCGGCAATCACAACCGGAGCAAATACATACCCGTCAATATAAATGGAATTGGTAGGTTCAGTGCACCCGTCTTGGGTCGTTTCACACCATACCGTATAGCCGGCATAAGAGCCATCTATTTGAAAGTCCATACCCGTTTCACCATCCACCGGAACGGGATCTCCAAATCCACTCAGTTGAATGTACCACTGATAAGCATCCCACATTTGGGTAGACAGGTCAAGGGTTTCATTCGGACACAAAATCACCGATTCATTGGTATTGAGGGAAGGGTCGTGAGGACAAGCACCATCACCCAGGATGAATTCGAATGCATCCAGGTATAGGTTGGACCCCGGAACAGGACTTCCTTCCATATCGGGAATCAAAGAAGAAAAGGCCAGAATAGCATAGTATTCCGGATTGAATGAGTCGAGAATTCCGCTGAAATCCAGACTGGCCATCGTCCAATCGGGTGTGTTGGGAATGGTAAAGGGAAGGAAGTAAAGATCCCCTTCGTTGGGAGTGAGCGATTGCGAAAGTAAAAGCACTACCACGCCATTATCGTTTCCTGCAGCTTCATACTTGTACCAAAATTCCAACGACTCCGCATCGTCGATCATGGGAATATCGGCTACCAAACCATTTTCATCAATCGATCCTTGATAAACTGCCGCTACCACGGTGTCTCCTTCAAATCCATCAAGGGTATGAAGCAGAATGGAGTAGTCGCCTTCATTGGCATCCATACTTTGTTCGTAGTTCACGTCAAATGGAGAGTAGAACACATTCCAACCATCGGGAGTGAGATAATCGCCCTGGTTTTCCCAGGTGTTGAGGTCACCGCCGGGTACAATGAACATGGTACCGTCGAGGGTAATGTTGTCAATTTCGAGGAAGTTTCCTTCAAATCCCGTAGCGGGATCAGATAAGATATCGTTTGACGCAAAAGCAATCACACAGCTATCCGGCGCAGCTTCCAAAGGTGGGTCGAATGCGAATGACGTATTGGCCCAGGTATCTTGCTGTCCGGAGATTTCAAAAATATAGTTGCCATTTCCATCTTGACCACC
>JAGQVX010000169.1 GCA_020437755.1 Flavobacteriales bacterium | reverse complement strand
AGACATGCCGTGGCTGCCGGTGAAGGCGCATTGAGTACATGGATGCTTCGATCGGTGTATTCAATTCGAAAATCATCGCGGGTATCTCCATCCTCCCTCAGCAACATCGCCCTCACTCCTGCCCTACCCGGACGAAGATCCTCCATGGTAAGGGAAGGGATGATACGCTGAAGTGTTTTGAGAAACAGACGCTTGCTAAAAGCTCGTCGATACTCGTTGATTCCAAAACTCATATTATTCAAAAAGAGCTTCCACGTTCCGCTATAGGTGAGTGCATCTACTGTATCCTTCAGGTTGAAATCGGTTTTGCCGTAGCCTTCGCGTTTGAACGTGAATACAGCATTTGGACCACACTCAATATCACCGTTAACCATGCGAGTGAAGTGCACTCCCAGAAAAGGAAATGCCGGATTAGGAACCGGATAGATCAGGTTTTTAACCTTTTCCTTGGCATGGTCTTCCAATTCGTAATAATCACCTCTGAACCCCACCACTTTTTCACGGATATGAACTTCATCCTTTCTTGCAAGACGATCGGCCTGCAACCCTCCACATACAATTAGTCTTCTCGTTCTGTACATTGCTTTCGTTGTTTTAACCGTGGTATGCTCGGGCTCATGAATAAAGTCAAGCACTTCCTCGTTTAGATGTACTTCGCTTTCGGGCTGGATCCCCGTGGCTATCTCTGCCATTTTCCGTGTGGCTCCCGGAAAATCCACAATCCCGGTACAGGGAACCCATATTCCTCCAATTCCTTCAACGAATGGTTCTATCTCGCGGATTTGATCGGCTGAAACTTTCTCAACCCCTTCCACATCATTCTCGATTCCATTCTGGAAAATCTTTTCCATGTGAGGCAACTCTGCCTGATCGGTTGCTACGATAACCTTTCCACATACATCGTGAGCTATGTGATGTTCTTTGCTGAATTCCACCAATTCCCGACGACCTTTTACGCAATTCACAGCTTTCTTCGATCCGGGCTTGTAGTATAATCCTGAGTGAATAACACCCGAATTATGGCCTGTTTGGTGCGGGGCCAGTTCACCCTCTTTCTCCAACAATAACAACCTCAACGAGGGATGTGCTTTTTGGATTTTGTACATCGTTGCAGCGCCCACAATGCCGCCTCCAACAATAATAAGATCGTATGCTTTTTCCATGCTTGAAATTCGGCGTAAATGTACCAAAAGAAACTCTTTACCCGCTGAATACCACTCATCCAATATAGGATTGGACTCTTGTTACCATTTCTAAAAAAGCTTTACTTTTCACCCCATGCTGAACAGAGGGAATAGAAAGCTCATTCGAGCCTGGACATTTTATGATTGGGCGAATTCAGTTCATTCGCTCGTCATTACCACTGCCATTTTTCCTCTGCATTATTCTGCTATTGCCGTAAGCCGACAAGTGAATGGCGAGAAAATGGTGAATTTCATCGGGCATGAATTTAACGCTACCAGTCTGATCAACTACACCGGGTCTTTGGCCTTTATCATCATTTGCCTTGTGCTCCCTATACTCACCGGAATTGCTGACTATACAGATAGCAAGAAAAAGTTTCTGAAGTTCTTTTGTTACCTGGGGGCGGCTTCCTGTGCCGGACTTTATTTCTTTGAGTATGTGCCATTAGGAGTCGGACTGCTGTTGTACATACTGGGATTGGTTGGTTTTTGGGGTAGCGTGGTGTTCTATAACTCCTACCTGCCCTTGATTGCTAAACCGGAAGAACATGATCGGGTGAGCGCCCGGGGTTACACTATGGGTTACCTCGGAAGTGTCATCTTACTGCTGAGCTGTATTCTCATGATGATCTACGATCCGGAGTTGAGGCCATGGTCATTTGTGTTGACCGGTATTTGGTGGGCCGGATTTGCCCAAATTACTTTTCGGCAACTCCCCAATGGAGAACGGAAGTATGATGGTAAGAGTAACTTGCTTCAGGGTTACAAAGAGCTGCGCTATGTATGGAGGAACATGAAGAAAACACGCCGCCTGAAGCGTTATTTGCTGGCCTTCTTCGTGTACAGCATGGGCGTGCAAACCGTAATGCTTGTGGCCGTTTTCTTTGGAGAGGAGGAAATACTTTGGGAGTCTGAAACTTCCAAATCACTGAGTCTGATGGTGAGCGTGCTTATTATTCAGCTTATTGCGGCCCTTGGAGCGTATATTATGGCCTGGTTTTCTTCAAAGTACGGCAACATTCGTACGCTGATCCTGGCCAATGCATTGTGGGTGATCATTTGTATCCTGGCCGTATTTATTTCACTTCCGATTCACTTTTATCTGCTTGCGATCCTTGTGGGATTCGTGATGGGTGGAATCCAATCCATGTCGCGATCTACCTACGCGAAATTCCTTCCCGAAACGCGTGACACAGCCTCATTCTTCAGCTTTTTTGATGTTGCCGAGAAACTCGGAATCGTCTTTGGTCTGTTCATCTTCGGATTTCTGGAAGAATGGGGAAACATGAGGCTTTCAGTACTCAGCCTACTGGTATTTTTCGCTATCGGTCTCTTGCTTCTGTTTAGAGTTCCTCGTGAAGAAGTTGAATTGCAATTGGATCACTAAGGGGATTCCCCAGGGCGGAATTAGTACCGCGTGAATTCCGGTTGAAGCACCTGGAACTCTACTCTGCGATTTTGCGCTCTCCCGTCCGTTGTTGTATTGTCTGCCACGGGCTGCGTGCTTCCACGCCAAGCCATTTCCAATCGATCGCCTGAGGCTCCTTTGTTTTCCAGATAAGAAATCACCGCTTCCGCCCGGTGCTTGGACAGACCCATATTGTAGGCGTCGCTTCCCACAATATCTGTGTAACCAATAATGCGTAGATAAAATTCATCATTGCGGCTCATGATTGCCAGGATTCTGTCAAGTTCGGCGCGTGCATCAGATGTGAGCGTGCTTTCGTCAAAGTCGAATAGGATACTGCTGAATTCTATCTCCCGAACTTGCGAAAGTTGCAAAGGCGGATCATGAACGGCCGACTTAATAATGTCATTGACACAACTACATTCATCGCGCTGTTTTACGGGCATTACTTTGACGTTGTCGATGTAGAGATAGGCCCAGTCATTCGAATAATCAGCCTCCGGACTTTGAGTACGTTGCAAAACATTCATATCCCGATCCCCTCTGAAGTTTCCAATTGTGAGGAATCGCTCTCCCCCCTTAGCTGTGTACGTGTCGGAAATCTTCACCCAATCAGCGGTATTGTCAATCACATTCAATCGTGGATTTTCCACATGTGCGGTGAACGGGAATCGCTTTTGATCCTGACTTTGAAGCTTGAACTCGGAAAAATACACCCCTATTCCATCGGTCACAAACCAGGCTTTGTCTGATGCACTTACATGCAGCTCCACACATACCATTTCCCCTGCTGTTAACGGACGTTCCATTTCTACCTGAAGGTATTCTCGATAATCGCGTTTGGCACTGGTAAACGTCACCAAACCAACATAACCTGCCCCACTTTGTGCTGGCTGATCGCCAAACACATTGCCTGGAACTCCCGCCATATCGCTGCAAGCGTTGAAGTAGTCGGGAGTACCTTGTGTGGGTTGAGACCAGTACTTTATGAAGTTCATGCTTTGCTGATTGAAACTTACGGGGCAGTAATTCTTCTCTTCAAAATCCCCGTTGCGGACCAGATTATTGGTTGACTGTGCATGGAGGTTGTTGGAAGAATGCGATATACAGCAAATAACGAACGAGACCAACAGGCTTCGAAAGCCTGTAGTAAATAAAGGGAGTGTATGTGTCGGATAATTTGAGGAGATCCTCATATACTTTCGAGTTACGAATGGCCTACTACATTAAACGTACCAACCACGGCAAATTATTGCCAAAAAAACCACTCCCGTGAAATGGAAGTGGTTTTTATCACAAAGTGTTTCTTGACTATATTGATTCGGGACGTTGGTGTAAACTCTCCGCGACATCGCTGCCTGCCATTCCGGAGTCACCAAGAATGTGCCGAAACAATACAGCAATATTATTTCACAACGAACTCGACACGCCTGTTCTGCGCTTTGCTAAGCGGTGTTGGACGCGTGTTGGCCGGACTTGTATTTTCTTTAGATGAAACTGAAAGTCTCGAAGCATTGATACCCTGTGACACTAAATAATCAGCAACTGCCTGAGCACGTTGTTTGCCCAGTTCGGCATACCTGCCATTGATACGAGCTTCATCGGCTTCATCATTATCGCAGTGTCCCACCAATTCAACTTTGATATTGGGGTTATCCTTCAGCATCTTAACAACACTTGCCAAATCGCGTTCTCCAATTGCGTTCACATCGCGCTTGAGGAATGCGTAGTAAACCGTTGAATTGGCGATGTGATCCTTAGGTCCCCAGTCATCTCCAACAACAACAGACTTTGAGTAAATCAAATCAGGAACCTGCTCATCTTCTTTAGAGCAAATGCACTGTGACTTGGCTTCGATTGGAGTTACTTCAACATCATCGAGGAAGTAATAGGCTTCGTAAACGGGAGTTCCTGTAATTCCTTTTGGCTTCTTGGTCTTCTCAATGGTAAGGTCAGCATCAGACGCGAAACAACCAATGATGATGTATTCCTCCTGGCCCGTTCCGATAAAGGTTCCACAGATCGTTTCCCATCCGTCCATCATATTGACTACCTTGTTTTGCTTGGGCAGAATTTGCGCGTCCTTCACCATCGCTCCGGTGTTGGGTTGAATAACCTTGCGATCGGAAACATATACTCCGATGTTGTTCACAGCAAATTTTGAAAGGTCACCCAGACTCACATTGATCTTGATGCAATATTGTTGATCTTTCTTAAGCTTCTGGGTAAGTTTCACTGAAACATAGGTACGCTCAGTCTTTTTATCCTTAGTATAAGCGCGGAATCCGGAACAATTACTTCCGCTTCTCGCTCCTTGGGTACCTGTGGTATTCTCAGGAAGGTTCACTTTAGGCGATTTCATTCCAGTTGAAAACAAGTCGGCCGGATTCTTAGTAGCCGAAAACCAGTCCTGGATGTACAAATCAAGTTCACCCATGTTTTTCAGCTTTTTGGTATCCGCATTTTCAAAACCCGGATTTGGAACGAGGTTATCGTCCTGGGCATGAAGATTTGGAAGTAAGCTAATGGTGAATAGAAGTACCAGTAATTTTCTCATAATGGGTTGTGTTTGAATTCTTTCACGGTTTCAATAAATACCTTTACGTGGTTAGGGTTGGTGTCGGGATAAACACCGTGGCCCAAGTTAGCAATATGCGGGCGAACACCAAACTTTGACAGCATTTCTCTTGTCTCGGCAACAATGGTTTTCGGGTCGGCGTAAAGCACTGCAGGATCCAGATTTCCCTGGAGGGTCTTGGTGCTACAGAGCTCTTTTGCCTCTTCCACATTCATTTGCCAATCCAGACCAATCGTATTGCAATTGAGCTCACCCAATTCCGACAGAGCATAATAGGCTCCTTTGGCGAAGACCGTGACCGGAACCCGATCAATCTTGTTGCAGATTTCACGGATATAGGGTATTCCAAATTCACTGTATCTCTTAGGGCTCAACACGCCTGCCCAGCTATCGAACAGTTGAACCATGTCGGCACCTGCATCGATTTGGGCATTTAAATAATCGGCTGTTGAATCGGCGACCAGTTTAAGCAATCGGTGTGCCAAAATGGGTTCTGTTTCGAGAAACTTTCGTGCAGCGGAGAAAGTCTTACTTCCTGAACCTTCAATCATGTAGGAGAGTATGGTCCACGGAGCACCGGCAAAGCCAATTAATGGAACACGACCATTAAGCTCGCTTTTGGTCAGTCGGATGGCTTCGAGGACATAACTCAAGTGTTCTTCGGGAACCACCTT
>JAGQVX010000168.1 GCA_020437755.1 Flavobacteriales bacterium | reverse complement strand
CGCGAGGAAGCTTTTTTCCCGACTTGATTTTTGGATACTTTGCATCAAGGCAAAGTATCGAAAGGTCAATAAAATAGGCTTATGCCGAAAATAGGAGGAAGTAAAATAACCCTAAAATAATAGGTGCCTGAGCGCAGTCAAAACCAAAATATCCCTCAATAAAAAACCATTATCGCTACCAGCGTCAGCAACAAAACGGCCATAATGCCTTTGCAGAGTTCAATAAATCCGCGCTGGAACGCGATATAGAAAAGGATGACGTCGAGTATGGAGCTGGCGGAGAGGATTTTTACCTTGTACATGGGGGCTTTGATGAAGCCTTCGTAGAAGAAGAACGAAAACGTGGAGTTCTCTACCTGCGCCCAGATGAGGCCCAGCAGGATAAAGCCGAGCACAAAGCCTACCAGCCCGATCAATACTCCCGCAACAAATGTGTTTAACCGTGCCATTATTCTGCGATTTTATCGTTGATGTCCCAACTGTTTAACACGGCTATCGCATGATGGGCTGTCATGTCGTAATGGACGGGAACGACAGAAACATAGCCATGCTCCAGCGCCCATTCGTCTGTATCCTCACCGCGGTCGTGATTACTGAAGGCACCGGTGAGCCAGAAATACTCTTTGCCCGATGGATCCTCACGGCGCTCGAAAGCATCTTCCCAAAATCCACGTGCTTGTCGGCAAATCTTGATTCCCTTAATGGATTCCGGACGGCCAACGGGGATATTGACATTCAAACAAGTACCTTTGGGAATACCGTTCTGCAGGGCTGATCGCACCAGTTCACCAACGACTCTTCCTGAAGCTTCAAAGTCGGCATCGGCACTGTGGTCGAGCAGACTGAATCCGATACTCGGAATACCTTCAACAGCTCCTTCCACAGCGGCCGACATGGTACCGCTGTAAATTACATTGATGCTGCTGTTTGCGCCGTGATTGATACCGCTTACCAATAAATCGGGTTTGCGGCCGTCGAGGATGCGGTAAATGGCCAGCTTCACACAATCCACAGGGGTTCCCGTGGTGCTATAGGCGCGGATTCCGTCAAGCGGAAAGCGCACTTCGTTCAAGCGCACAATTTGTCCGATCGTAACAGCATGTCCCATGCCCGACTGAGGCTTGTCGGGAGCAACAACCAATACGTCTCCAAATGCACTCACCGCTTGTACAAGAGATAGAATGCCTTTGGCGGTAACACCGTCGTCGTTGGTAACAAGAATGAGGGGCTTCTGCTCGGACATGTCCTGAATTTTTGGCAAAGCTAACTAAACCCAATTGTTCTTCGGGCAAATCTAAAAGTTGCCGATGCTATTGGACTATCAATCGACCTGTTATGGTAGGTGCTGCCGAGCTGGTGAGCTGGAAAATATAAATGCCGGCGGAGTAGGAACTGAGGTCCATATAGATCTCCGACGATTGGATGTCGGCCGCGCGCTCCCACAATTTGCCGGATGGCCCATAAACCTGCAATGTGTAGGGCTGAACCGAAGTATTGTCAAAGCGAATCACCGCCCAGTCGGAAGAAGGATTGGGGAAGATGCGATAACCTTCTTCAAGGCGAACGAAATGAATAGCCACAATATCGGAAGTTCCCTGTCCTCCTAGTTCAATCCGATAATGGTTGGTATGATACTCAAAGGGTTGCTCGTCGGTAAACGCATAGACCTCGGTGTATTCCGATCCTCCACAAACTCCGGGAATGAAATCGATTGCGGTAAAATGGATGCCGTCCTGACTGCGTTGAAGTTCGGCACCCTGACAACTGGCTCCTCCACGAATGGCGAAGTTGATTTCTACCACGTTTCCTTTTTGTACTGCATTGAGGTACTCCAGAATGTCATTCTGTAATTGTCCGAACATCGTTCCGGAACAAATTAGGCCGAAGAGGAATGTGAGGCTTCGCATGTCTGTTTAACGAATGAAACCGTTTGGTAGTATGCAAAGTTAGCAGATTCGAAGGAGCAAAAGCTCACAATTCAGTCTCCTTTGAATCCCCCGTTGGGTCTTTGTACATTTGCCCCAAATTTTGAGCATGGAAGCATACATTGTAGATGGAATTCGAACGCCTATTGGCAGTTTTGGTGGAACGCTGGCGCCGGTGCGCACCGACGATCTCGCCGCAGGAGTGATTGCCGAAATCATGAAGCGCAATCCGGAGGTTCCGGGAGAAGCCATTTGCGATGTGCTGTTGGGATGCGCCAACCAGGCGGGTGAAGACAACCGCAATGTGGCCCGAATGTCGTTACTACTAGCCGGACTCCCGGTTACGGTCCCGGGAGAGACCGTGAACCGACTGTGCTCTTCAGGAATGGCAGCAGCTATTCATGCATCACGCGCCATTAAGTGCGGCGATGGGGACCTGTTCCTTGCCGGAGGGGTAGAGCACATGACCCGCGGACCGTGGGTTATTTCCAAAGCTTCCAGTGCATTTGGGCGCGATGCTCAAATGTTTGACTCGAGCTTCGGCTGGCGCTTTGTGAATCCGAAAATGCACCAGCAATACGGAACAGACGGCATGGGGCAAACCGCCGAAAACCTGGTGGATATGTATGGGATCAGCAGGGAGGATCAGGATCGTTTTGCGTACAACAGTCAGATGAAGGCCGCACGGGCGCAGACCAGCGGACGCTTAGGGCAGGAAATCGTGGCGGTGGAAATCCCACGGCGCAAGCAAGATCCGCTCGTGTTTGACAAAGATGAGTTTATTAAGTCCAATACGACAATGGAAATTCTGGGTAAACTTCGTCCGGCATTTCGCGGCGAAGGTGGTTCGGTAACGGCCGGTAATGCTTCGGGATTGAACGATGGGGCGGGGGTGTTGCTCCTGGCTTCTGATCAGGGATTGAAAGACCACAACCTTACCCCAAAAGCGCGCATCGTGAGCAGTGCAGTGGTGGGAGTAGAACCCAGAATTATGGGCATCGGTCCGGTGGGGGCGTCTAATGAAGCACTTCGCAAAGCCGGACTAACACTTGCCGATATGGATCTCATCGAAGTCAACGAGGCTTTTGCAGCGCAGGTGTTGGCGTGCACGCGCAATCTGGGTCTGGAGGATAATGATCCCCGCATCAATCCCAACGGAGGGGCCATTGCGTTGGGTCACCCACTGGGAATGACCGGACAGCGACTGCTGCAAACCGCCGCCATTGAGTTGCAGAATACCGGAAAGCGTTATGCATTGGTTACCATGTGTATTGGTGTAGGGCAGGGGTATGCCACAATCATTGAAAAATGCTGATATGGCCAATATCTTTCGATTCAAAGGCTTCACGCCTGTAGTTCATCCTTCGAGTTTTGTGCATCCCAATGCCACGGTAACGGGCAATGTGATCATTGGAAAAGACTGCTACATCGGACCCGGAGCGGCTATTCGCGGCGACTGGGGAGAGATTATTATTGAGGATGGGTGCAATGTTCAGGAGAATTGTACCATTCACATGTTTCCCGGTCTTACCACACGCTTGCATCCGGGGGCGCATATCGGACATGGAGCTGTGGTGCACGGTGGGGTGATTGGGAGAAATACCCTGATAGGCATGAATTCCGTGGTGATGGATCATGCGGTCATTGGTGACGAATGCATAATCGGAGCCATGTGTTTCGTACCTGCGGGGGCTGTGGTTGAGAACCGCAGTCTGATGGTAGGTAATCCCGGAAAAGTCATCAAGCAGGTGAGTGATGAGATGCTGGAGTGGAAGACTCAGGGAACGGCTTTGTATCAGGCGCTTCCGGCCGAATGTCATGCCAGTCTGGAACCCTGCGAACCACTCACCGAAGTGGATCCTGACCGTCCAACCCAGGAAGTTCTCTATAAAACCTGGAACGCCATCCGCAATGGCGGGAAGTAGTTTTCGATTTAAGCAGTTCACGGTAAAGCAAGATCATTGCGCCATGAAGGTCACGGAAGATGCGGTGATCATGGGTGCATGGTGTGGTATGGCATCCGCCAAATGGATACTCGATATCGGAACAGGCACGGGGCTCCTTGCCTTGATGATGGCGCAGCAAAGTGCAAAGGCTCAGGTGGATGCAATTGAGATCGACACGGGAGCGGCAGAACAGGCACATGACAATTTCAAAAACTCGCCGTGGTCGAACCGACTGCATCTCATTAAGGGTGATTTTCGGGAAGTTATCGTGGAGCGGAAATACGACCTAATCGTATGCAACCCACAGTTTTACACGGCCGACATTCAGAGTCCGGTTGCAACGAGGGCACTGGCGCGTTCCGAGGCACATATGCCGCTGGCGGATTGGGTTCCGCGTGCACTGGCATTGTTGCACCCCGATGGCAAGCTCGTAACGATGCTCCCCCTCGCGGGTGGGGAGGAATTACGATGTATAGCGCAGGAATCGGGTGGGTTCGCTTCCCGTCAATTGACGATCATGCCGCGCATGGGAATGCCTGCGGGGCGTATAGTGGTTGAGTTGACATTTGGCGCATGCCAGCCCATTGTAGAAAACTTGATTGTACGAGAAGAAAGTGGGACCTACAGTGAGTCTTTTAAGAAGCTTACCTCCGCGTTTTACCTGGCTTTATGAGCCCAGAATGTGCTTGAGTTCGTCAATTTGACTGTCCCAAAGCAGCTCTTGATCTTCAATTTCGTCTTCCTCTGCATAATCGGTCACAATAATCGCGACCTCTTTGGTCAATGGATCGATTTTGATGCGCAGTTCGAAGTACGCCTTTTCATCTTCCTCCTCATCTTCCAACCAGCGAAACTTGATGTATTCATCGCGTTTCTTGCCGATCATGCGGGCTTGTTCTTCCGCATTATCCCAAACGAACGTATAGACGTCACCGCGGATGTTAACGTCGTCGGAAAACCACTCAGACAGGCCGCTGGGCGTGCTGATGCAGTTGTAAATGATCTTTGCAGAGGACTTTATAATGTATTCTCGCTCGAATTTCTCCTTGGCCATAGTGTCAGTTGTTATCGTGTCCACACGAAATCGCGACAATATAGGAAAAATCGGGGGGTGAGGAGCAATAAAAAGCAGATGAATTGGGAGTTGATTGAAGAGTGGAAACGAGGCTATGAAATGAATGCTTTACGAGGTGTTTGGTGGTAGGCGAAAATCTATTATCTTTGCGCCCGCTTTAGCACCCCTTGAGGGGACAGAATTGAAGAGATGGGGGTGAGAAAGCGAAACCTGGCGAGGTAGCTCAGCTGGTTAGAGCGCATGATTCATAATCATGAGGTCGGGAGTTCAAGTCTCCCTCTCGCTACTTGAAAAGGGGACGATCGTCCCCTTTTTTTATGGATACCATTTTACGTTGAGGGGGGTGGTCATGCTGAAAGTGCATGGCGCATTCTTGTACATTGAGAGCACTGGCTTAATCGGCCAATCCTGCTTTCTTCAAATGCCGGCGCGCGTGATGTTGAAAGGCCTTGGTTTCATGAGGCATAGTCTCTTGCAGGCACATTAAGAATTCCCTTTTAAGCTCAGGCCATTGCTCACAGATATGCTCCAGGAGTTGCATGCTGAGGTATTTGACGGCCACGGCCTTTCCGGGAACCACCAGAAACCCCATGCACATATCCGCGAGTTGTCCGGTGTATTCTTCCGGGTAACCAATGACCGAAATAGCCTTGAGCACATCACGCTGTGCACTGTCGTATTCCAGATGGGGTAGGGCAGTTATTAACCGGGGGACGTATGGAAGAAGCACTTCGGGGGCTTCGAATGATAAGTAACGAATAACCCAGGCGGCTTTCTTGCCCAGAGCGGGATGGGAAGAAGTTACCAATTCAAGCAGGGCAGGAAGCTCGGTATTCCACCGCGCAGCTACCTCGCGCGCAAGCTGTTCCGACTTCGTTCTTCCCAGGCCCGTGACCAGTTCGGCCGACCAGTCGATGGAACCGTTTGAAGGCGAAGAGCTCATATCGAATTACTTCCGCTTTTTGGTATCCTTCTTTTTGTCGGTGCGCTTATCGGCCTTTTCCTGGTGCGATTCGTCCATTTCCTCATCCTCATCGCCGTCGAATTCTTCGATCATCTGAGGTCCATCGTTGGCGCCAGGCAATTCAATACATTCCCGTCGGGCAATGATTTGACCGAT
>JAGQVX010000167.1 GCA_020437755.1 Flavobacteriales bacterium | reverse complement strand
AGCAAGGCACGTGCAATCGCCACCCGCTGCTGCTCCCCCCCCGAAAGTTCGTGAGGCATCTTGTAGCCCTTGGTTTCCATACCCACGCTCACCAACACTTGTTCCATACGCACATCCATCTCCTTGCGGTTTTTCCAACCGGTAGCGCGAAGCACAAACTCAAGATTCTGCAGCACACTGCGATCGGTAAGCAGTTCAAAGTCCTGGAACACAATGCCCAGTTTCCTTCGAAGTTTGGGAATTTGTCGGGATTTGATCGTTGGAAGGTCGAATCCGCAAACCTCACCCTCACCGTGCTCCAGCGGAATGTCGGCGTAAAGTGTTTTCAGCAAGCTACTTTTGCCCGATCCCGTTTTGCCAATCAGGTATACAAACTCGCCGGGATAAACGAAGAAATCAACTTTATCCAGAATAATATTCTCCGACCTGGCAATGCGGGCGTTCTCCAGTCGGACTGTAGGTGTTCTGCCTTCCATAACGATTCGAAATTAGCCAACAATAATCCTTGAACGGATTCAACAGGCGGTAATTATGAACAAGCCGGGCGGAATTTCATTTGGCCTTGTGCCTCTTCCCTGCCTTAGTAGAACGAAAAATACAAGCCCACGGCATTTCGCTGCAACAATCCCGTAGACTGATTGTAGATGCTCCCTTCGTTTTCCGCCAATTGTCGCAAGCCGATAGAAAACAACAAATCGACCGACCACGTGGATTTTCGGGCCTGATTCTTCAATCCAACTCCAAAGCGCGCCACAAAATCGTACGGCTTTAAAACGAGAACCTGCGAACCCAGGGGTTCAATGAGGTAGTCCATCCCCCCGCCAAAGGACACCGTGGGACGTCGAATACCCTGACCAAATACCTTTTCGGCCATAACAGCCAGCTCTACCGATAGCGGATAAACCTGATAGGTATGAGCTGGTTCAGTGGTGAATTTGTAACGCACGCGGGCGTTGGACAGTACACCATACAATTGGGGTTTCAGCGTCCAGGAATCATTCAAATGACGAAGTACCACAAAACCACCCGACATGGCCATTCCTCCGATGCCCTCCACTTCGTAGTTATCGGTTACTGTTTGGGAAAAACCATTGAATTTTTCGGCTCGGATGATTTGGTAGCTGAAAGCCGCTCCCACTCCCCATTCCCAATCCTTCCTCGTGGTATCGGTTTGAGCTAATAAAGCGGCATGCGCCAAAAGCAAAATCGCCAAAATGGTGTGTTTCATGTGCCAAATATAACCGATTCGAAACAGGGTTCAATAGAGTGAGACGCGGAGTGCGATTTGATGCAATACCATACGTTCGATGTGGCGGGCAAAGATTTCTATAGACGAATAACGGTACAAATTATTGACCCCCAGCGACACCAGGATTTCCGGATAGATTTGGCGCCTGCCAATATGGAATTCCTTACCCAATCCAAACTCTGCACTCCACAAGGAACTTCGAACGGAGAACTCATCATTGGCTCGCAGAACGGCACTTTGGCTGAGTTTGACTCCAAAAAGTGCTTCTACACTCCTGCCAAATCTGCTGCCTGAGTAAATAAAATGCACCGGAACCTCCACAAATCCGGGTAAGAACTTGCGCCGAATGACCTCACCGTTTTGGTTCTCGAATACGATGTCGTTGTTGATTATACTGAACTGTACTGCCGGACGAACATGCACTTTTTGGTTTAACCGCACCTGATAAACCGCCCCCAAACTTCCCCCGCCTTTGCTTACCGTGTATATGAGCGGTGCATTGGACACCGAAGCAAGGTCCAGGGAAACATGTCCGTAAATAGCTGAAGCCGTCAGTCCAATTCTACCCTCTACCTCATCCCATTTGCCGGATGGCGTGTCTTGAGCAAAGCAAAGCACACCGATAAAACCAAATACAAAAGTGAGTAGAATACGCATGTTAAGGTCTGACTAGTTCACCAACGAAATCCAATGAACAATAGTATTTGAAGCTTCTAAATCATTTACCCTAACTTTGGCCCATGCTCGATAAGGTCAAAACCAAAGCGACATCCATTTTCGTTCAAGCTACTCACGGCGATATTGCCAAGATCAAGAGAGCCAGGCTCACTTACCTCAAAGAAGACGCACTCCTGGCGATTAAAAAAGAAGTACAACGCATCGAAGCCAAGCAGGTGCCCGGCATTCTCCTCGAAGCAGGGTGTGCCCTGGGAGGCAGTGCTATACTTATGGGTTTGAACAAATCCGGCAGTCGCAATCTTCGTGTGTATGATGTTTTTGGTATGATTCCCGCACCATCAGAACGCGATGATGACGACGTCCAACAACGCTACGAAACCATACGTTCCGGACAATCGCGTGGGATTGACGGCGGTAAATACTATGGCTACGAAGAAGATCTGTACACCAAAGTGAGCAACAGTTTCGACTCCTGTGGAGTTCCGGCCGGTTCCAACCATATTGACCTGATCAAGGGCTTGTTTGAAGACACCCTCGATATCGATCAACCGGTTGCCCTGGCGCATATCGACTGCGATTGGTACGATTCGGTCATGACTTGTCTGGAACGCATTCTTCCCCAATTGAGCCCGGGCGGGGTGGCAATCATCGATGACTATTATATCTGGTCAGGCTGTCGGAAAGCTACCGATGATTATTTGGCTAAACATTCCGAATTTAAGACGCAGAAAGTAGCCCGAAAACTGCACATAACCCGAAAGTAGGGCTTGATACCGGATTTGCCGTATGGCTCTTTCCAAAACCATTACATTCATCAAGACACATCTTTTGAAAGGTTTATCCGTTTCATTCAAAAGCGCTCAACGATTTACTGCATTTTTGCCCTCATGATCAAACCCATTCATACGCTGATCAGTCTGCTGAGCCTAGGTGCCCTGTGCGCCCTGCTCATGTGGATTTTCCCTAAAGATGGTATTTCCCTGACGTCGGACATCCAGCTCAAATTCGAGAGCTTCGATGAGTTTCTCACCGTGGACACCTTGTACGATAAGCCCATTGCGAATATTGAGGAGTTTCTCAACGTATATGAAGCCGAAATTGACTCCACTGCCATCCTGGACAGCCTGCGCAATGAGGAGATTCGCGTGCGGAAAGAGCTGATGCGCCTTCAGTTTCCCGACACGGAACGCTCTGATTTGAATGCTTTTTTCCAGCAACTTTATGCGCTTGAAAAAGACAAGAGTCGATCGTTGCGAATTCTTCATTATGGCGACTCACAAATAGAAGGAGATCGTATTTCCGGGTATGTGCGTAATGAAATGCAGAAGAGATTTGGTGGAAGTGGTCCGGGCTTGGTGCATATTACCGAAGTGGTACCGACGCTGGCCATTGACCAAAGTGCCAGCGACAACTGGTTCCGTTACACCATCAATGGAAAGAAGGATACAACTGTACAGCACAATCGATACGGAATGCTGGCCCACTTCAATCGTGCGGCTCCTTATTTGGCCGAATGGCCCCACGACACCGTTATTCACTCATGGCTGGAATTTCAGCCCGGAAGGATGACCTATTCGCGGAGTAAAAAATGGAACCGCATGAAGCTCTACAGCGGTTATTGCGAGCATCCCTACCTGCTCAAGGTGATTGCCGGAGACAGCGTTGTCTTTGCCGATTCGGTGCGCAGCAATCAATCATACGACTACCGCGAGTTTAAATTTGTCTCAACACCTGAAAAGGTGCGGCTCGAGTTCACCGGAAATCCCGGACCCGAGCTTTATGGAGTTTCATTTGACAGTCCCTCGGGTATTCACCTCGATAATATTCCGCTACGCGGCAGTTCGGGAACCCTGTTTAAGAAAATAAGCAAAGCTCAATTGCAGCAGCAGTACAACACGATGGATGTGGGGTTGGTGATTCTTCAATTTGGAGGAAATGTGCTCCCTTATATCGAAAACGTGGAAGAAGCAGAGCGCTACGGCGGCTGGTTCAAGGCACAAATCCTTTACCTGCAAAGCCTCCTGCCCGACGCTTCTTTTTTGATTATCGGTCCGTCGGACATGGCGATAAAAGACAAAGACCATTTCATTACGCGGCCCTACCTCGAGGACGTGCGCAATGCGCTCAGGGCCACAGCCATGGAGACCGGTTGCGCATTTTGGGATATTTACGAAGTAATGGGTGGCCGCAACAGCATGCAAAGCTGGGTGGAGGCTGATCCGCCGTTGGCAGGAAGCGACTACACACACTTCACTCCGGCGGGCGCCAAGCGGATTGCCGAGCTGCTCTACAAAGCCATTTCTCAGGATTACGAAGCATGGAAAGCCGCTCAATAGTTCGCCGTTCATGGAGCCGGGTGCTCTTCGTTGTGATGCTCTGCCTCACCTGTCTGGGCTTACTCTCCACACATTTTTCAGCCTCTTCAGGAATTACAATACTCCGGCATTCGCCAAATGGTGCATTGCCCGATTTCCCCTTTTTACGCTATGACCTCAACCGACTCGATTACTACGGCGATTCAACGCACTTCAATCGATTTTACAACATGCTCGATGAATTGATCTTCACGGGCAACGGGGAAATTGACATTCTGCACATGGGAGGATCGCACGTTCAGGCCGGGGTTCTCAGCAACCGTCTGCGCGAGGATTTTTTCAGTCTGTCGGAAAACCTCCAGGGCGCACGCGGCTTCCTGTTCCCTTTCCGACTCGCGCATACCAACAGTCCGTTTAACCTGAAGGCCGACTATACCGGCGAATGGGAAGGCTGCAAGAACTCACACAACAAGCACCAATGCAATTGGGGGCTGGCCGGCTACACAGCCACAACCCTCGATTCGGCCGCCACCATTAAGCTATGGAGCTTCAACAGCGACTCCATCAACTACCCCTTTACCATCGTAAAGGTGTATTATGACATGTCGCCCCAATCTTATGAAGTATGCCTTGATTCGGGACTCACGGCATTGCGTGAAGAGCGCGATTCACTGGAAAACTGCGTGACCTATTATCTTGATCAGGCCTACGACACGCTTCGACTGGAAATCCTTAAAACAGATTCACTTCAGGACCACTTCTCGCTGCAGGGCATTTTCCTCGATGACCACATCGACAAAGGCATAAGCTACCACGCTGTGGGTGTGAATGGAGCCAGTGTACCAAGCTATTTGCGCTGCGGACTGCTGGGCGCCCAGTTGCGTTCCATCCAGCCCGATTTGGTCATTTTCGGCATCGGAATCAACGACGCGTATATGTCCACCGGCTCCTTCAGGCAGTCTACCTTCGAAGCCAACTACGATTCACTGATCCAACAAATTTTAGCGGTCAACCCCAATGCGAATTTTCTTTTCCTGACCAACAATGACAGCTACTACAAACGCCGTCATGCCAACCGAAATGCGCTGGGTGTCCAAACGGGGATGATTAATCTGGCCACCAAATACAACGGAGCTGTATGGGACTTATTCGAAATCATGGGCGGACTCAACTCCATTTCAACCTGGGAACAAGCCGGCTTGGCCAAGAAAGACAAGATTCACTTCACCCCTGAAGGCTATATTCTGGAAGCTGACCTGCTTTTTATGGCCATTCGAAAAGCCTATGGAGATTACCTGGAACGCAACTAGATCAGCCCAATAGCGCCAGGAACTGTTCCTCGTTGAGAATGGTGATACCAAGATCCTGAGCCTTCTGTAATTTTGCCGGCCCCATGTTCTCACCTGCCACAACATAGTCGGTCTTTGCGGAAATTGACCCTACATTCTTACCCCCATGCGCTTCAATCAAGGCCTTCAATTCATTTCTGCCAAGCGTTTGAAACACGCCCGACACCACAATGGACTTGCCCTCTAGCGCATTACCCAATTGGGCTTCCTCTTCGCCCGACTCAAACTGGAGTCCGGCAGATCTCAACACCTGAATCTGAGCCAGATTGTCGTGATTCTGAAAATAGTCCAGAATCGAATCCGCAATACGCTCTCCTATTTCCTCGACATTAATCAACGTTTCGCGATCAGCAGCTATAAGCTCGTCCAGACTTTTAAAATGGCGTGCCAGCTTTTTGGCAACAGTTTCGCCGACGTAACGGATACCCACGGCAAACAGCACACGTTCGAAAGGTTGTGCCTTACTCGCTTCAATCCCTGCAAGCAACTTATCTACCGACTTCTCAGCCATACGATCCAATCGAAGCAGTGATTCCCGCTGCAGATGATACAAAT
>JAGQVX010000166.1 GCA_020437755.1 Flavobacteriales bacterium | reverse complement strand
TGGTATGATTACAGGAACATTCTCAGGTGGTACCGGTATGATCATGTTCGACATGGATCCTGACTTCATGACACCTGCTTGTTTCCCTGACTATGCAAACCTCGGACCTGGTACATACAGTGTGTATGCAATGGACGAGAACGGATGTGAAGTTCAGTCAAACACAGTGACACTCACCAACCCTGCTGTACTCAACTTGAGCCTCCAGGCTTCAGCTGATGCAACCTGTTCAGATTCTGATGACGGTCAGTTGGTAATGTTTGCAACCGGTGGTACAGGAGATAAAGATTACGGTACTGATGGTATTACCTACCAGGAAGGTGCAGTTCTTCACCTGGCCGGTGGTGATTATCTGATCTATGTTATTGATGAAAACGGTTGTACAGATACGCTCTCAGCTACCGTTAACGCTCCAGACCCGATTTCGATCCTTCCAACCATTACAGATGTATTGTGTGCGGGTGACACCAACGGTGTTGTGAACACACTTGCTTCAGGTGGTAACGGTGGATTTACTTACTCTTTCGAAGGTGGTAACTTCTCTACTCTTCACAACTGGACCAACCTCGCTCCAGGAGAGTACATGGTTGATGTTATGGACAACGAAGATTGTGCAGCTCAGTTGATGGTTACTGTTGGTGAGCCGGATGAATTGATGGCCGATGTGGCTGTTAACGATATCTCTTGCTTCGGTGAAGAAGATGGTGCTTTTGAAATCATGGCTACCGGTGGTACTCCTATGTATATGTACGGTCTTGACACGTTGGTTACTGATACAGATCCAATGTACGGTGACTTCGGTGCAGGAACTATTGCTTACTACGTAATGGATGCCAACGGCTGTATGACTATGGGTGAGGCTACGATCACTGAACCAGAGGAATTGACTGTAACGATCGATGCTTCTGATAACCAGTATGAAGGTGGTAACGGTGGTTTCATCGACATCACTATCGAAGGTGGCACAGGTAACTACGATATCTCATGGACTTCTGATCAAGGATTCTCATCAAGCGATGAAGACATCAGTGATTTGTCAGGTCCTGCGACATACACCGTTACTATCACCGATGAAAACGGTTGTTCAACTTCTACCGAACAAGTAATCGACTTCATCGTGGGCGTTCAGGAAATCTTCAATAACGTAGCTTTCTCTGCCGTTCCAAACCCAACCAATGGTACGTTCTTCCTGAATATCTCAGGTTTGAACAACCAAAAAGTAGCGTACACGCTTACTGACGTTAGCGGACGTATGGTTGCCGGTGAAGAATTGAACACGCTTTCAGGTGAGTACCGTACCGAAATCAACATCACAGATGCTGCCAGCGGTATGTACTACCTCACATTGACTGTAGCTGACCAAAGCTCTACAATCAAGGTGATCAAGCAGAAATAAGATTTACAATACTGTTTCTAGATAATAAGGGGCGCCGAAAGGCGCCCCTTTGTTTTTATACCATCCCAACTTGCTCCGGGTCGTTCCATTCGTTCGCATTCCGTATTTTTGCCGTAGCAAGCCGGTTCATCGCTCCGCAAGGAGAGGAAAGTCCGGACAACACAGAGCACCGAACTTCTTGAAAGGGAAGAACTCGCAAGAGGATAGATAGTGCTACAGAAATTTAAACTGCCATGCTTCGGCACGGTAACGGTGAAAAGGTGCGGTAAGAGCGCACCAGTATGGGGAGTGATCCCCATAGCTTAGGTAAACCTTTCGGGTTGAAAGGCCATGTATACCGGCAATCCCTTTTCGGGAAAGGAATGGCTCGTTCCGCCGGGGGGTAGGCTGAATAGATAAATGATGAACGCCTCTTTGAGGTACAGAATCTGGCTTATAGGCTTGCTACTTTTAATACTTTGGAGCGAATCCCACTTATATCGGTACTCATTCCAATGAAGAATGAGGAGGCATACATTACGGAATGCCTTCTCTCCATTCTTCAACAATCCTCAGATCTTTTCCAAATCGAAATCATTGTGGTCGATGATCATTCTACCGACCGGTCCAAAGAGCTGTGCATCCATTTGGCGAATGCCGACAACAGGATAAAATACTTCCCCAATTTTGGAAAGGGGACATTGGAGGCCTTGCAGACTGCCGCCCAACATGCAAGGGGAGAATTCATTTCACGCATGGATGCCGATGACTTGATGCCGGCCAATAAGCTCCAGAACCTGTTTGTAGCCTTGCAAGAACAGCCACAATGCGACCTTTCTACCGGGAAAGTCGAATATTTCAGCACGGGTAAACCGCTTGAAAACGGATTCGTCCAGTATCAAAACTGGCTCAATGATGTAGCCATGCAGGGTGCCTTTTACACTGAAATCTACAAGGAATGCACGGTTGCTTCTCCCAATTGGCTCATTCGAAGAGAAGCATTTCTATCTAGCGGGGGCTTCGAGGCACTGCAATACCCTGAAGATTACGACCTTGTATTTCGTTGGAAGAAGCACCAATTTCAGATTGCATTCGTCGATGAAGTGACGCATTTGTGGCGGGATCATCATAATCGTGCTTCCCGCAATCTCGATTGGTACGCTGATAATCGATTTCTGGAATTGAAACTCCAGCGTTTTCTGGAACAAGATTACCATCCTTCATATAAACTTTCAGTGCTCGGTGCGGGAAAGAAAGGTAAGGCAGTCGCCAAATGGTTGATCGACCATTCCGTTCCATTTGATTGGTATTCCAACAATCTGAGGAAAACACAAGTCCCTATCTACCATCAGCACTTGAAGCACTGGGAGCCATCTTCTCCTGAATGGGAAGGATTGCTGCTCATAGCGGTTTCGTCACCCCACGACCTTGCTGTGCTCAGAAACCAAATCAACGCTTCATCTGATCTTCAGCTTTCCGATTGTTTCTTTCTTTTCTAACCAGGCATTTGATTTCATTTGCGTACATTGGTACAAATGATGGCCTGCAAGCGTCATTTTGAAATCAGACCAAATGAATCTTCAAAGCCGAAACGCAGTCGTATTGAGCATTGCGCTCCTTGTATTGTTGGCATCCTCGTCCTGGACAGATGCTCCCTCAGAGCATCCCGCATACCATGGCGCGGCATCTGGTGTGTTCCCCTCTTCGTACAATGATCTTTTTACCGGTTCGGGTTCCTGCGTGCAGTGTCACGGTTATGATAATGACCAAATCGCCAGCGTGGATGTTATGGGAAATGACGTCAATGTAGTTGACGACTGGAGCTCAACCATGATGGCCAACAGCGCCAGGGATCCGTTTTGGAGAGCAAAGGTGAGTCACGAAGTTTTCGTTAATCCCGATTTACAAGAAGCTATTGAAGACAAATGCACTTCATGCCACGCTCCCTTGGGAAATCACAATGCCCATTTCCTGGGAGCAGCATCGTACAGTATCGCCGAAATGCAGGCTGATAGTCTGGCTATGGACGGAGTATCTTGCCTGGCCTGCCATCAACAAGACCCTGAATCCATGGGGAACTCGTTCTCAGGTCACCTGCATTATGACACTTCTCGTGTTGCTTACGGGCCCTATGAAAGTCCGCTGGTGAGTCCTATGGCTTTACAGTCGCAATACACGCCGGTGCAATCTGAACTCACAGGGACGAGCGAAATGTGCGCCGACTGCCACACGCTCATTACCGAAGCCGTGGACCTTGAGGGAGTGCCTACCGGGACAGACTTCGTGGAGCAAGCGACCTACCATGAATGGGTTAACTCCGATTACAATGCATCGGGAACCTCATGTCAGTCTTGCCATATGCCCGTAGCGCCCAAAAGTGAAGTGGTGCTGGCAGCGGGATATGACACGCCGCCAAGATCTCCTTTTTATCAGCATGAATTTGCCGGGGCTAATGCGCTCATGTTGAGTATTATTCGTGACAATGCTTTGGTGTTGGGGGCTCCGGCCTCGACTGAAGCGTTTGATGAGACCATCGCAGCAACCATGAACATGCTCCAACAGCACAGTTGCGAGGTTACGCTCACTGAAGCTTCCTATGATGGAGATACGGTGCACGTTGATGTTGCGTTGAACAATTTGGCCGGACATAAATTCCCCAGCGGTTATCCGGCTAGAAGAGCTGTTGTGGAATTGATTGTGAGAGACAGTCAATCAGACACGTTGTTTCACTCAGGTGGATTTGATGCCGGGTATGCTACTATTGGAGAAGACTTGCCCTTTGAGCCTCACTATGATGTTATTGTATCCGAGGATCAGGTGCAGATCTATGAAATGGTGATGGGCGACGTAAATGGCGATTTTACAACCGTTTTGGATCGCGCCTATGTTCATTTGAAGGACAACCGATTACTTCCCGACGGGTTTTCAGATACTCATCCCAATATTGATACCACCCAAGTGGTAGGCAACGCAGCGCAGGACAGTGATCATTCCGGACAATTGGAGACCAGTGATATCATCAAGTACCGCATTCCGTTGGGATCGATTGAGAGCGAAATGGAAATCCTGGTGAACATTTGGTATCAAAGTTTGCCTCCCCGATGGATGGAGGAAATATTCCAGGTGAGTACGCCCGAAATAGAAGCTTTCCAGAATATGTTTGAAGCTGCCGACCGCACTCCCATTTTAATTGATGAAACGAGTGTCACCTTACCGGCTTGGGTTAATATTGACGAAGCGGAGCAGGGCAGTGCTGAATTTTCAGTGTGGCCTACCGTCAACTCAACGGGAACCTTTTCTGTATTTGCTCCATCCGGCGGAGTGCTGCAAGCATTCAGCGCCGGCGGGCTACTCATTGCCGAGGAGTCGATGCAAGAGGGAATCAACACGATTTCTATCCCATACAAGGGAATGCTGATTTTCGTATATACTAAAAGTAATGGATCTCAGGCCGTGCGCCGAATCATGATAATTGCAAATTGAAAATTTTGAACCAAAACCAATACGTATGAAACAGTTTAAACATGCAACTCTGCTTATAGCCATTTTTGTGGCCATGGGTAGCTATGCCCAGGTTTCGTTTACCAACAACGGAGCCGCTTTGGGGGCAATAACAGGCTTCAGCTATGAAGACTGTGCCGTTGATATGAACGGCGATCACCTGGATGATGTGGTGCGGGTGGTAAGCTCGGGGATCTACATCGATTTCCAACAACCCGGAGGAACATTTACTCAGCAGTTCTTCCCGCTGAATGTGCAGAATCCACCCACCTGGAGTATCTGTGCAGCCGACATCGACGAGAATGGGTATACCGACCTGCTCTTCGGAAACGGGTCACGCGTTTCGTTTGTGTATGCCAACGATGATGGAACGGCCTATACGGAGGTGCCTTTCGATGAATACATCTTCTCGCAACGTTCCACATTTGCCGATATTGACAACGACGGAAACATAGATGCCTTCGTGTGTCACGACGTGGATCAAAGTCATCCTTACCGAAATGTAAATGGCAACATGGAGTTGGATTTCGACCTCATTCAGACCTTGGATGTGGGTGGGAATTATGCCGCTATTTGGTGCGACTACGACAACGACTGGGATCAGGATTTATACATTACCAAATGTCGTGGCGGAGCTGCTGTAGGCGATCCTCAGCGTATCAACCTGCTGTATCAGAACAATGGCGATGGCACGTTCAGCAGCGTGGGTCCTGCCGCAAACATGGACGATGGCGATCAAAGCTGGACTACCTGTTTTGAAGACTTTGACAATGATGGCGATTTTGATGCTTTTACCGTAAACCACGCCTGGGCCAACCGATTGATGGAAAACAATGGCGACGGAACATTTACCGATATCATTCTGGGTTCAGGAATCGATGAAACCGACCTCGGAGCCTGGAACTGCGACGCCGGCGATTTCGACAATAACGGTTTCGTAGATATTTTCTCAGAAATGGGTGATGAAATGTACCTGAACAATGGTGATGGTACCTTCACCGGCTACTCACTTTCGTTCAACAGTGGTGGAATCGGAGATTTTAACAACGATGGATTCCTGGACGTCATCAACGGAAGCAATTTGTGGATCAATAACGGCAACGACAACAATTGGTTGAAAGTGAATTGTGAAGGTTTGATTTCCAACAAAAACGGAATTGGTGCTCGTATCGAAATCTATGGAGAATGGGGAATTCAAATTCGCGAAATACGTTCTTCGGAGAGTTTCAGTCCGGGAAGTTCACTGGGTGAGCATTTCGGTTTGGGACAAGCTACATCCATCGATCAG
>JAGQVX010000165.1 GCA_020437755.1 Flavobacteriales bacterium | reverse complement strand
TCGGTTCATTTGGCCAACCCAACTGGATACGGAAAAGTACAGAAAGCATAACCGCTACAACCCCCATTACAATCGCAGTAACAAGGAATTGCTTCGAGATCATCTTGTGATCCTGGCTAAAGATGTACTTTGAAATAAAACTCTCTTCGTGATGATGTCCGTGACCTCCCATCTTAAACTTTATTTAGAGATTAATTCTCGTTCGTAATTACTTGAGCGGTAACATCCTCGCTCGATTCTGCTTCACTTTCCTCCATTTCACCTTCCGACGCGTTGTCTTCAGTGCTTTCAGCGGGTTCTTCAGCAGCGACAAAAGTCTTCTGCGTTGACAACCACTGTTCGTACTCCTCTTGCGTCTCGATGATAATCGGAATCTTCATGTTGTAATGGCTCACCCCGCAGATCTTATTGCAGAGCAACAAGTAGTTGAAGTTGGGATCATCCAATTTGGCGCGCATATCAGCGGTAGTGATGGTGGGCGTCATTTTGAAGCGGGTAGGCACACCAGGCACCGTGTTCATTTGCGCACGGAAGTGAGGCATGTAGGCCGAGTGAATAACATCCTTAGAACGGAAGTTCAACTCTACTTCCACACCCACAGGCAAGTGTAGTTCCGCCGGTGAGGCTATAATATCATCTTCTCCTGCTTTCCAGGCGCTGATACCATTGACATCATAATTCTTGATATCCATGATACGGCGCTTCAATCGTTGAAGACGGTAGATCTTATCTTCAATAGCTTCCACTTCTGAATCGGGAAGCAAATCCACTTTTGCCTGAGTATCGATCTTCGCCTCTTCTTTGGCGATATCTTCATCTACCTTTTCCAATCGGGCAGCAATATTCTCTTCAGTAATGATTCCCAGAAGGTTTTGAGCTCCCGGATCAATCATGTTTACGTTTACGGCTCCCAATACATCATCAGCACCCGGGTAGCGAACAAACCACTTGAACTGCTCAGAGGTAACTTCAACCTGAATTGCTTCAGCCGATGTTTCTCCCGTCATACTGTTCCATGTGCGAAGACCATAAATAATGATGAATGCCAAAACAACAGATGGATCCACTGTCCAGATCAACTCCAGACGGTTATCATGTGGAAAGAATTTCGCTTTGCGATCGCGACGGTAGTAGTACTTGGCCGAAAAGATGAACAACAATGCATTCACTGCAAAAAACACGAAGGTTATCAGCCACAAGTTGACATCCATCAACATATCCATGGCCACACCGTGCTCTGAAGCTGATTCAGGAAGTGTTTTTCCGTATACAATCATCAGATATGCCGACGATACGAAGAACACTATCATCCACACGATAAGCAGAAAAGCGTTCATACGGTTGTCCGCGTACGAAATATCCTCCTCTCTGTTCTTACGGAGTTCGCGGGTACCCTCATACACTTTGGCGAGTTGCGCCAAAGCGATGATACCCAAAACCACTACCAGTACAATTAGAAGCTTCATCATGGCTTACTTATTTTCTAAATCTTCGTGTTCTAACTAATTAAATTTGATGGTGCTTACTTTCATCAAGGAAAGGATGGTTAACCGGTACAAGCGGCGCCTTGCTCAATGCTCTCATCGTAAACATGAGGAACAGACCAAAGAAACCGGCAAACGTACCCCACTCCCACCATTGGAATCCATGGAAGTCATGCATGTGGATGGTTCCGGGAATAACCAGCAGATAAACATCTACAAAGTGTGAGATGAAAATGATGATCCCCACACCAATGATAAACGTTGGATTACGCTTAGCATCGCGGGCAATCAGCATGTAAAACGGCAGTGCGAAGTTGATGAAGAACATCAACATAAATGGCACCAGGTATGGGCTTGAACCGCCGTGCTCTCCGAAGAAACGAGTTGTAAAGTACTGTACTTCTTCAGGAATATTCGAATACCATATCAGCATGAACTGACAGAACCACAGGTAGCTCCACAACATACTGATAGCAAACATCCACTTCGTAAGATCGTGTACGTGCGAGTCGTTGATGTGCGGAAGGTGTCCTTTATGACGTAACCACAACGTGAGCAAGGTCGCGAAAATCATACAGGTTACCCACATGCCCGAGAACACGTACCAACCGTACATTGTGCTGAACCAGTGCGTGTCAATCGACATCAACCAGTCCCATGCCATAGTTGACGAGAACACGGCAAAGAATACGAGGAACAGAGCACCTCGACGGAACAATTTGTAGTGGATTTCAGTTCCACCTACCTGATCTTCCAACAATGATTGCTTGCGGAAGAATCGGGCAAAGAAGATAAATACAGCCAAATAGGCTACCTGACGAACCCAAAAGAACCAGCCAAAATAAGGCTTTTTGTTTGCGATGATAGCATCGTAAGTATCTGTACCTTGTTCGTACACCGAAGAGTCCATCCAATGCCACGAGTGGTGAATACCGAATTGTCCGGCAATCACAATAATCATCATCAGCACCAGACCCACCGGAACATACGAGAACATGGCCTCAAAAAGCCTCTTGATTTGCGAGCTCCAACCTACCTCTGCAGCATATTGCAGCGCGTAGAAAAACATGGCGCCCAATCCGATGGCGAGGAAGAAAAATCCGTCCACAACCATGTTCGACCACCATCTTTGATGATGATCACCACCTTCTCCACCTCCCTGGATATATCCCCAAATCAAGGCGATAACCCCGATGGCCATCAGGATATAACTCAGTGTCTTTACTTTTCCCGGAATTACAAAATTCATTGTTCCTGGTTATAATTGTTCGTGACTCGTATCTTAATTACTGTTATTCAGGGGCGTTTTCGGCATCCGCCAAATTCTCAGCTACAGCAGCTGCCGGAGCATCTGCCACAAACTTTCCACCGTTCTGGAGCACTTTAACGTACTCAATAACTTCCCATCGTTCTTTGGGCGTCAGCTGACTTGCATGCGACCCCATCAAACCTTTACCAAAGGTGAGTGTGTGGTACATTTTACCTTCGGGAAGATCTGCAAGCTTTCCTGAATACGAAGGGATACCCAAAATGAAACCATTTGTAGAAATGGTACCATCTCCCTCTCCTTTTGCTCCATGACAATGCTTACACATGCGCTCGTAAATCACCTTTCCTTTATCTGCATTCTCTTGCGAATGAGCAATTGGAGAACGGTTTACTGCAGATGCTTCATAGCCATCAGTGGTGTTGTCGTATGCGTATGGCAAGGCAAACACCAGGTTTTCCTGTGAACCATAAGGAATAGTTCCGGCAACAGGCTTGCGCGCTGATGGGGTATTGCGTTGCGAAACAGCCATGGAATCCGAAAAATTGTACGGATCCATTCCATAGTCAACATACGCTTCAATTGCCGGTGAGCGGTACATGTCGGGCATGTATTCCGTTCCCGGACTGTTTTTATCAGTCGTACAAGATGAAGCGCCAAGAGCAACTCCAGCTACGATCAACAGATATGTTCTTCTCTTATTCATTGAGAAAGGCTTATGCAAGTTCTTTAATGCTCAATTCCATGATGTCAGTGTCCTTCAACGCCGCTTCCAAAGCGTCCACGTCATGTCCGTGGTTTTGCGAAGAGGCGATCTCCAACACGAATTTATCATCGGTTGTTCTCGGATCCGGGTTACAGGCCGGCATTCCGGGAAGGGTCTTATTTCGAATCAGGTAAGTGATGGCCATTCCGTGTGCTCCGCAGAAAACAGAGAACTCAAATGTTACAGGAACAAATGCCGGAAGGTTCTCAATCAATGAGAATGACGGCTTACCACCAATATTCATTGGCCAATCATAAATCATGAAGTACCACATTCCCAACAAAGCGAGGATGGTTCCACCGGTGGCATACATGAAAGAGCAGATTGCCAATCGGGTGCGCTTAACGCCTATAACAGGATCCAAACCGTGGATAGGAAACGGCGAAAACACGTCCTTCACCCGGATACCCTGGCCAACCAACTTTTCCGCAGCTGCGAGGAGTTTCCCCTCGTCATCATACATTGCGTGAATTAATTTCTCTGCCATAATTCCAGTTCTTACTCTGATTTATATGATTCACCTGAACTCTTCAAAATAGTTTTGAGCTCGTTCAATGCCAACACCGGGAAGTAACGAGCAAACAACAAGAAGAGCGTCAGGAAGATTCCAATGGTTCCAATGAAGATTCCAAGATCGATGTAAGTCGCATGGAACTCACCCCATGAAGATGGGTTATAATCGCGGTGAATCGAAGTTACGATGATCACGTAACGCTCAAACCACATACCAATGTTTACGAAGATCGACAACACAAACGTGAAGGTCAGGTTGCGACGCAGTTTCTTGAACCAGAACAACTGAGGGCTGATTACGTTGCACGTCATCATGATCCAGTACGACCATGCATATGGTCCTGAGAATCGGTTGATGAATGCATATGATTCATACTCAACACCCGAGTACCATGAAATAAACAACTCCGTGAGGTATGCTACCCCTACAATCGAACCGGTAACAATGATTACGATATTCATGTATTCCACGTGCTTCACGTGAACGTACGATTCCAATTTCATGGTTTTGCGCATTACTAACAACAGCGTAAGTACCATCGCAAATCCTGAGAATACCGCTCCGGAAACGAAGTATGGAGGGAAGATCGTGGTGTGCCATCCCGGAATAACCGAAGTAGCAAAGTCCATAGATACAATCGAGTGAACTGAGAATACCAGAGGAGTAGCAATACCTGCCAACACCAATGACACTTCCTCAAAACGTGTCCAGTTCTTTGCACGACCTGACCATCCGAATGAAAGTATTCCGTAGATCTTTTTAGGTAACGGCTTCACCATGCGGTCGCGAATAGTCGCGAAATCCGGGATCAGACCGATGTACCAGAAAACCAACGAAACGGAGAAGTAGGTTGAGATCGCAAATACGTCCCAAAGAAGTGGCGAGTTGAAGTTAACCCAGAGAGAACCGAACTGGTTAGGAAGCGGGAATACCCAGTATCCTACCCAAATACGACCCATGTGAATCCCGGGGAACATGGCCGCCATGATAACGGCAAAGATGGTCATCGCTTCTGCCGATCGGTTGATCGCCATTCTCCATTTCTGACGGAAGAGCAACAGTACCGCAGAGATCAATGTTCCCGCGTGACCGATTCCTACCCACCATACGAAGTTGGTGATATCCCAAGCCCAACCAACGGTCTTGTTCAAACCCCAAACACCGATACCTGTTCCAATCAAGTAGAGGATACATCCAATACCATACAGACTGATAAGTCCGGTAATGCTGATCAATATTTTCCAGCCCATCGGCGCATCGCCCTCAATCGGACCCACAACGTCATTGGTGATGTCGTGGTAGGTCTTATGCCCCAATATAAGCGGCTCTCTGATCGCTGCTTCTTTATGCATCTGTACTCTTTTTAAGCTTCGTTTTCCTGTTTGTTTCTAACCTTCGTCATGTAGAAGATATTCGGCTGAGCACCTACTTCCTCCAATACCGTGTACGTACGGTTGTTGTTGGAAGCAGCCAATACGCCCGACTTGCCGTCGTTGATATCACCGAATGTGATAGCGTGTGTAGGACAAGCCTCTGCGCATGCTGTTTGAACCGTTCCATCTGCGATGGGCGTTCCTGCTTTTTTCGCATTCAACTTACCTTCCTGCAGACGCTGAACACACATACTGCACTTCTCCATTACCCCACGTGAACGTACTACCACATCTGGATTCAATACCATACGCGAAAGTTCATCCTGAGCAGGGTTGAACGTTTGGAACTTCTTATATCCCGGATAGTTAAACCAGTTGAATCGACGCACTTTGTACGGACAGTTGTTCGCACAGTAACGTGTACCGATACAACGGTTATAAGCCATCTGGTTCAATCCTTCATTGCTGTGAGTGGTAGCTGCAACCGGACAAACCGTCTCGCAAGGAGCGTGGTTACAGTGCTGACACATCATTGGCATATGGACCGTCTGAGGATTCTCAGCAGGGTGCTCCATATGTCCGTACGCCGAAATAGCTCCAAGACCTGTTTTCTCCATGGTCTCATCCAGATCTGCATACTCAGAAGAGAAGAATCGATCGATTCGCATCCAGTGCATATCGCGGTGACGGCGTACCTCATCCTTTCCAACAACCGGAACGTTGTTTTCAATATGACAAGCTGTAACACACGCGCTGCATCCGATACATGTATTCAGATCGATGGTCATTCCCCATCG
>JAGQVX010000164.1 GCA_020437755.1 Flavobacteriales bacterium | reverse complement strand
GCACTATGATGCACCGCCATTGGACGCTTTAGAGGTGACCTTTACCGTTTTGGAGGAACCGGAATATGTGGGGGATTTATTTCTGGTTGAACTGGATTGGATAAGTTGGCAACCTTCCTGCAATTGTGGGTACTCAACCAATGTTGCTTCGTATGGTGGGACCCTCGATGGATGGTATGATGGGTACGATGCTCAGTTTTACGAACAAATAGATCCACCCCTCCAATTTCAGGTTCCGCCCGGTCAATCGGTGTATATGGATGTGTTAAGTGAGTTCTGTTTTGTCCATGTGGATACGATCTTCACAACCTCCCTTTTTGCTGAAGTCGACTTGCTTCCAACAGGCTGTCCGAATGGACCGGGTACCGCAGTGCTCACCCCCAATGTATCCCTCGAAATCTTCAACTCCCTTTCATGGCAGGTAACTCCCGACAATCCTGATCTATCTTTTTCACAGTCCGATGGACAAATTACCATCAATAACATGGATAATGAGGTGTACTGTCTGGATTTCAGCTCTTCCCTGGACCCCGAACTTTCCGAACAAGTATGTCTGCAGCATGGAAACTATGGAAATATTGAATGGGGTATATTGGATGCATATCCCGACCCGTTATCGATTCCGGCGTGTCCCGATTCAGAAACCGGTAGCATCATTGTAAAATTTGGAGTTTGGAGTGATTTTACTACCACTTCGTCGGTGTTTTGGAGCCAGGTTGATGTGGAGCTTACGAATCTGCAAACCGGAGAATCATTCACTCCTGAATGGACCAATACCTATATTCCCGGTTTCAAGGTCATTGAAATCCAGAATATTCCATCTGCCAATTACCTGGTGACTCTATATAGAGGTACTTGCAGTCACTCGTTTGAAGTGTCAGTACCTTCATCCAATAGCGCAACTCCTATTGCATATAGCATAACTGAATTAGCAAACGGTACCGATGAGATTCAACTGACGATCGAAGTTACCGATGGGACAAGCGTTACCGAAGTGAGTGTCGGAGATCAAACCGATACCACCGCCCCGTTTGAGTTTGTTGTAAGTCCCGAGTCGATCTATACACTTCAAATATGCGAAGACGGTGCATTGTGTTGCTATTTCGATACCTACACAGCTCCGGTTCCACTGCCTGGTTGTATCGATGAACTGGCCTGCAATTATGACCCCGATGCGATGCTCGACGATGGCTCCTGCTTCTTTGGCGCTCCTTGTGGTGATTTCAACGGCGATGGCGAAACCAATACTGCCGATTTGCTCCTGTTTATGGGGTATATTGGAGAAACGGGTATTGACCTCCCGGGCGATTTTAACGGCGACGGTATTATCAACATTTCCGACCTGCTGGCGTTCTTGGGGTATTTCGGGTAATTCGAGGTTTTCTATCTGATGGATTCGGGGCCAACTGCTTCGTGAGTCATGGAGAATTTCAACATTCCTCCTTCTAGCAATTCAGAAATCGACAATGCCTGCCCTGGAATGGATGCTCCATTAAACTCCAACCGTTCAACATACACATTCTCCGGCGACTGGTTCTCTACGTGTATTTCAAGGGTCTTGCCATTCGGCAAATGGATTACCGCCTCAGTTATCAGCGGACTGCCAACTGCGTATTCGCCACTTCCCGGACAAACAGGGTAAAATCCCAAAGCCGAGAATATATACCAGGCCGACATTTGTCCGGCGTCATCATTTCCGCACAATCCGTCGTTTCCGGGACCGTACATGCTGTCCATAATCATTCGCACGCGTGCCTGGGTTTTCGCGGGTTCATCGGTCCAATTGTACAAGTAAGGAATGTGGTGCCCGGGCTCATTGCCGTGCACGTAATTGCCAATAATCCCATCTCGTGTTATGTCTTCCGTCTGGGCAATGTATTCCTCTGCCAGTTCCATCGTAAACAAGGAATCAAGGTGCGACGTGAATACCTCCTTACCGCCCATCAACTGGATCATCGAAGTCGGGTCCTGCGGAACATACAAACCATAATTCCAGGCGTTTCCTTCAATAAATCCTTGTCCGTGTGTATCCATTGGGTCGAATGGCTCCTTCCATGTACCATCGCTCAGTTTCGGTCGCATAAAGCCGAGTTGCTCGTCGTACACATTCAACCACGCTTCCGATCGCCTGTCAAATTCTTCCACAAGTTCGTCCTTGCCAAGGTGCTCGGCCAATCGCGCAATGCACCAATCGTCATAGGCAAATTCCAACGTCTTGGATACCGATGATCCGGACACGTCCTCCGGCACATAGCCCAACGAGCAATACTCCGATACCCCATCAAAATACCCTACCCGGGCAGTCTCGACACATGCCTCCAGAGCGCCTTCTACATCAAAACCGGCATTCCCCGAAGCCACCGCGTCTTGAATCACAGATACAGCATGGTACCCTATCATGCACCAATTCTCGTTGGCATAATGACTCCATATCGGAAGCATACCGTGCACGCTCTGTTCCTGGTGCTTCAGCATAGAAGCAATCATGTCCCGATTCCGTTCCGGATGGAGCAAATTATTCAAAGGATGGAGCGCCCGGTACGTGTCCCAAAGCGAAAACACGGTGTAGTTTTCGAATCCGTCAGATAAATAATTGTTCTGATCCAATCCGCGGTACGTACCATCGACATCTTCATACACTATTGGACTCAACATGCTGTGATAGAGCGCAGTATAAAATGTGGTGCGGTCATCGTCGTTCATGAATTGGGCATCAACAACGTTAAGTTCACGGTTCCAGTCTTCACGCACGTCATGTGCGAACCGTTCAAAATCCCAGTCCGGATTTTCCGTCTGCAGATTGAGCAAAGCTCCATGGGTTGATGTACACGATAGCCCCACTTTCATCAAAAGTTCGCCGTCGTCGGGCAGTGCAAAATCAAACCAAGAGCGAATATCTCTACCCGCGATTTCAGGGAAATTGTGGTGCTCATCAAATCGGCGATAAAAACCATTGTAGGCCACCGAATTATACTGTTGATGCCCGTATTCCGATATCGGACGCGAAAAGGCTATTGCGAAATACACCGTACGCGTTCGGGCCCATCCCTTGGTTTGCCGGTATCCGGTAATCAGGGTGTCGTTCTCTACACGTAGAAAGGTCCATACATTCTTATCGTCGTAGTCGTAAATATTCGACATCAAATCAAGCACAACCCTACCGGTGTCGGCGCCTGCATAGGTGTATTTGTGCATGGCTGTCCGGGTACTTGCCGCCAATTCCACATAGGTGTTGTAGTCGTCAAGTTGTACGCTATAGTAGCCCGGCGAAGCAGTTTCGGTCTCATGCCTGAATCTGCTCGCAAATCCTCCTTCAGTAATCTCACCGGGTAGGAGTGACGGATTCCCAACTGTTGGCATGACTACAATATCTCCCAGGTCAGAATGCCCGGTGCCAGAAAAGGCAGTGTGGCAAAATCCGTAAATCAGACTGTCATCATATTGGTATCCAGCGCAATACCTGTAGGTGTCGGGGTTATAGCGGCCCTCCTCAAACAAAGGCTCGTAGTTGGTGAGGGGTGTGGCCTGTACCATTCCAAAAGGCGCAGTCGCACCCGGGTAGGTATGCCCCATATTGCTCGTCCCTACAAATGGATTTACCCATGCTGCCAGGTCGGTAACATCGGTTGTTTCAATCTCAGATGAACGATTTTCAGATGTCTCAACAGGCGTGCAGCCAACATGAATGGCCAATAGGAAGAACAGGATAAAACGGATGCGCATACGGTTCATTTAGGAGAGCAAGCTAGCTATTTTCCAGTCAATTGGTTGTGCTTTTCAATTGTGACTTTCAATTGGTTGTATCGGTGCATGGTTCTATATATGGCATGCGCCAAATGGAATTCCGATTTCTCAAAACTATGAACGGGGGAGCGTTGAATTTTTTTGATTCAGAGCCATTTGGAGGACGGCTGAATGGGTAGTTTTACCCTGACAAGTTATCGATGGTAGAATTCACCCGACATACCGGAATAGCTGATTACCAGCTCATTGATGGCATACTCGTTTGCCGTCTGAAAAGCGAACTCATCATCGACGATCGATTGGTACAGCGGATCATAACGGAGAAAAGTGAACTGGACATCGATGAGGTAGTTCCGCTGTTGATTCGCGTGCACGAAGATCATTTGCTTTTCGAGCCTCAAGCTTTCAGGCTGTTGGCCGAGGACAAAGGTTGTGAGGGATTATGCGCCGTTGCGGTAGTGACCCGTCATTCTTTGCGCAATTTGTTGGTCAATATTTCCTCGACATTCGTCAAATCTCAAATCCCACTGCGTTTTGTCAATTCTCGCTCTGAAGCACGTTTGTGGCTGTTCAACTATATCAAAGATAAAGAGGCATTGTATTGATTCACCAATTTCGATTTGACCCTGGGTTGATCCGATAATCCAAACAGAATTCTCTTCAGAAGGCATTGAATGCCAGTGGGATTCGGCGATAGTCAAGACAATTGGCTTTTGCTCGTTTAGAATTAAAAAGGTATATCAACCAAATAAAAAAAAGTGTTTCTTTGCATCGCAACGGTACACCAACACGGGGTTGGTGTAAAAGGGAAAGCGGTGAGAATCCGCTACTGTGCCCGCAGCTGTGATGTTCAATAGCGTTGTCGGTTTCATTATGCCACTGTCGTACACGATGGGAAGGCCCGACAACAGAACCAGTCAGAAGACCTGCCGATTGCATAATTCAACAAAACTCGTCCGGGGTCAGATGAGCGTGAATGATGCGAAAACTGGTCTGTATATTTCTCCTTGGTTTTGGAACCCTAAGTGCTCAGTGGCAGGCTGATACGATTCGTATTGGTGAAGCAGCTTGCGTGGTGGATCGCGCAGAAGACACTTACCAAACCCGAACCGAACTCGACTCGGCAATAGCCCTTACGCTAATCGATGCCGATATGGGCGAACTCATTGCCCAGCGAACTACCGGACATGTGCTGCAGTACGGTCCGGCGGGGGCTACGAGCTCGATGCGACAAGGAGGACTCGCTGCAGATCACTTCACGGTGGCCTGGCATGGACTGAGTTTGAATTCCATTACGCTGGGTCAGGCAGATATGTCGCTGTTTCCCGTGTTTCTTTTCAATAAAAGTACGCTGTACCAAACCACCAATGCTGCTTATTTCCCGGGAAATTCTTTTGCAGGAGGCTTGCTCCTGAATACAGATGTCCCCGTGCGCTCTGATGCAGATGGTTATATGGGATGGAACTCCCTTACCAATTATTCCTCAGGTGTGGGGTGGACCTTGCGCAACAAAAAGGTATCCTGGGTCACGAGAGCTATTTGGCGTATGCTTGAAAACCGCTTTACTTACACTGACTATTTTAAAATTGATGCTCCCCAGCTTGAACAACAGCACAACGACACTCGTCAAACCGCTGTTTTGTCGCGAATCCAGTACGACTTTGCCCCCGGAGCGTTGGCCTATGTAGAAGGTTGGTATCAGGATAAGGATACCGATATTCCCGTAATTATGGGCAGCTATGGAAGCAGCGATGCCCTCCAGGCCGATTCTTCACTGCGCTTAGTGGGAGGAATGGAGTATCAACATGAAAATACTTCCGTCAATATCCGGGGAGGATGGAGCTATGAATACCAGCATTATCGGGCTGTTCAGACTACCGACGGGTGGGGAGTGGACTCCAGAATGACCATTTACCGGAGCTATATTGATGCCTTTTTAACGCATCGGTTCAAGCACTGGCTCATGGTTGATGCAGGATGGCAAACAAGTGATAACCGGGCACTGAATACCAACTACAACAGTGGCGAAGCAGGGGAGTGGCGTCACATGGCATTCGGAGGGATTCACGGAGATTATAAAGGCTGGTACTACAGGGTTTCGGGAAATTTACCCTTCATCAACAGCGCTATTTCCATGGCGTCAGGGGCGGTAGTTGGAAGTAAGACCGTAGCAACAGGAAACCATGGTAGTGTGCGCCTCCTTTTGCAGGGATCGCTCAAGAATCGCCTGCCCGACTTCAACGAGAAATACTGGCAACCGGGTGGGAATCCGGAGTTGCTACCTGAAAAAGGGTGGCAAGGTGATGCCGAATTCGCTTATGTCGAAAACCATGATTCATGGAAGGCAGAATGTGCCATAATGTATTCCTATTCTGCTATTGACCAATGGATTCAATGGGTTCCAGGGTCAAGTGGCATCTTTATTCCGGTCAACTATCAACATGTCAATCTGCAGTCGCTCACCCCACGATTAAACATAGGCGGTAAGTTAAGGCAGCAAACCTTTGGGTGTTCAGGAGCTATTACGTTTACCCGTTCCGAGTTTACCTCTCCTGATCTAACCGGCGGATTGCCCTACACACCCAGTTATGCAGCTTCGGTTTCAGCCAACTACGGCATTCGAAACT
>JAGQVX010000163.1 GCA_020437755.1 Flavobacteriales bacterium | reverse complement strand
TTTCCCCGTACACATCTTCAGGATATGAGCGAATTCACACACATCAACAGCAAAGGCGACCCTACCATGGTCGATGTGAGTCAAAAGAACATCACCACACGCGTCGCACGCGCGGAATCGTTTGTAGAGTTGAACCCCGAAATTGCGGCTCAACTCCAGGGAACTGACCTTATGGTGAAAAAAGGCCCGGTGTTTCAAACTGCCATTATTGCGGGGATTCAGGCCGCTAAACAATGCAGTCAGTTGATACCCTTGTGCCACCCACTGCCTCTTTCCAAGGTTGCCGTGCATATTGATCTTGAAGGGATTACAGCACATATTCGCACGGAGGTGAAAACTACCGGACAAACAGGTGTTGAGATGGAGGCATTGACGGCGGCGAGTGTTGCGGCACTCACGGTTTACGATATGTGCAAAGCGTTCACGCATGAAATGACTATTGGCCCTACCCGTCTCACCCATAAATCAGGAGGCAAGAGCGATTATGAGCGCAAAGCATGAAAAACACCCGCCTTTAACACGCCCTTCATGGGGTGAATACGGACGAAAAGAAATTGGAATTCTGGGTACAGCTTGTTCCCGAATCAAGGAATATGCTCAGCAACTCAGCACCGCACTGGGCGGTAAAAACGCATACATTGATGCCGAACATGGAGCCGGCGGTGAGGCCCCTTCGTTTTATCTGGAAGTAACCGACAAAATTGGATTTCATCGCTTTGACGGGACTGCGCCATTCGGCAAATTTGATGCCCGCCGTCAGTTGAACGACTGCGACCTCGTGTGGGTCAATGGCAATCACTTCCACTCCGCCCGACAAATTGTGTTTCTGGATGCCGCCAAGTACGATTCCGTCAAGCGAAAATTGGAGCGCCTCGATCATGTCATCGCCTTTGTGCAATTGGACCAGCAGGAGCCCTTTGATTTTCTGAGCCATATCGACGCTCCCGTGTTTTCGATGGATAATATCGCCGCTGTGGCCGATCTTATTCGGCAAGAAGTGTCCGCCCTTGCCCCGTTATACGGTCTGGTACTTGCGGGCGGACAAAGCACGCGTATGGGGTCAGACAAGGGTGAAATCAAGCTACACGGCAAGAACCAGCGCGATCATCTTATGGAGTTGCTTGCGCCTTACACGGAACAACAATTCATTTCGGCCCGCGCTGAGCAAGGCAATCAGTGGGGAGATACCTACCCCATTATTTCCGATCGCCTCATCAATATGGGGCCGTTTGGGGCACTTATTTCGGCATTCATGGCGCATCCTGATGCTGCATGGCTGGTATTGGCCGTGGATCTCCCGCACTTTGATGAACGCGCGATTCTCGAGTTGGTAGCCGCGCGCAATCCATCGGCAATAGCTACGTCGTACCGCAGTCCGGTAAGTGGATTTCCCGAGCCGTTGGCCGCCATTTGGGAGCCCAAAAGCTATGCGCACCTTTTGTCGTTTTTAGCTCAGGGATATTCCTGTCCGCGCAAGGTACTCATCAACAGTCCTCACACGGAAATCATCGAACCTTACCATCCACAGATTCTTGCCAATATGAACACGCCCCAAGATTTGGCGGATGCCCGAAAACGAATAGAATAAGACTGCAAAAGATTCTTTTTCAACTATTTACAATCCATCTTGACCCACCTCGTGGTAAACGTGCCGTTCAATTGTATGAAGTAAACGCCATTCGGCAAATGGGATACGTCCAACACAGGCGCAATAGGATTCTTCACCCATTCAACGAGCTGTCCTTCAACAGTATAAATCAAAATGGATCGTAGATCTGTGTCGCCACTGATCTGCAACTGCGTGGATGCGGGGTTGGGAAACACGGTGAAGGCATGCGCCAAATGTTCCTCGGTATACGATGGAATGCTCGTGTCCACCACACGATTGGCCAACAAACGGATGTACGCTGCCTGGTAATAAATGGCAGGCTCACTGACCTCCCACGAATTCTGCGGCCAACCTGTATTGAAATCGAGGTAGCTCTTCTGCGCCGGCTGTCCGTATGGCGGCGATAAGTCCGTCACGGAAAACCACGGATTTGGTCCGCCGGTCACATATCCCGGGGCACATCCAAACTCGGAAGTTTGCGCATTGTCATAGTCTGTTCCATCCGCAAACCACAAGTGGTACAGCTCATTCACGGAATACTCAGCACCGTAGTAATCCATATTCGAGAGGTAAACGAGCCCCAATGGGTTCACACCATGGAAATAGTGAATCACCTCATCGATGTAGCGCTCATAGTCCACCTCATTGCCGGCAGCAACCGTCTGAGCCGCCAAATGATTCAGAATGCCATAGCCAGCTTTGGGCTGATTCGAACCCCAGTGATACGACCAATCGGGCATGTACGCGCGGTACAAATCATCCTCATTAAATCCGTAGTAGCCATTGAAGTTATTGGCAACATCCTGCGTGAACGAAGCCTGAATATCCGCCGACAATTGCGCATCGGCTCCCGGCAACTGGGCATAGAGGAGCAACGCATCGTTGGAAGGCATGAAGTACGGCCCCCAAAAATTGGTTGACAATTGTTCCAAGGCTCCGGCATTCGCCAAAAGAGATTCGTGAATCCAGGACTCACCCGTGAGTTCAAACAAGTACACCGCAGCCGTCACGAAGTTGGCCAATTGCGTATCCGCATCCTCGTCGGAATCTCCTGCCACAATGCTCCCATCATCGCAATTCATCTCATAGGTATTGTTCTCTACAAAGGGAACGCTGTAGTTCAGGCACAGCATACTCACTTCCTGCAATTGCGCTGCGTAGCCGGCAAAAGACGCAATTCCTCCGTACACTTTTGCCGCATGGGCCAGCATGCTTGCTGCTGCCATGGAAGCCGATGAACACGTTGGGCCGTAAAACCGCTGATCAGTATTGGCACTTGGTGGTGAAAGAGCGTTTTCATCATGACTTTGACTACCCACCTTGATGTGTACACTACCATCGTCATTCACCATGGTCAATAACCAGTCAAGCTCCCACTTAAGTTCGTCGAGCACATCGGGAATTCCATTTCCGGATTCGGGGAGGTCCCAATTATCCGAAAAAGCCTCCGGATGCTCTTCGTATGCCGAAAGCAAATTGTGCACTGCAGAATGGGCGAAGGTCACGTACTTGTTGTAATCTCCTGCATCAAACCATCCACCGGGCATGGAACGTTCCAATGAGGCATTCCCGGGATCTTCAATAAACCGACAATTTTCGTCCTGCAACGGATGACTAAAACACAGCTCATCCCACCAAATACCCGCGTGTTGCGCGTCCTTCACTGCGTTGCACCGGTTGTAATAAAACATGCGTCCGGCCGCTTTCATCACCCCCACATAGACCTCGTCCCAAATCTCAAAAACTGCCGATGTAGCCTCCGTAGTGGGATCATAGATGTAGTAACCGCCGGGAGTGTCGAAGTCTGAAAAATCAAACCACCAACCCGCATCACCCGATTGGTCGTGCACACCTCCTCCATTCCACGCTTGCGGTGTTCCCGAAAATACCACCGTAGCCGAAGCAGCCGTGCGTACTTCGAGCGTCGGACCGGGTGTATAAGACGATGCAGCGTTGTACCCCACTTGTGGATTGCTGATTACAGCTACTTTTTCGGCATCGGTGTGGTAGCCAAATTGATCCACATGAATAAAGATATCCTCTTGCTGGGCCGCGATCATAAGCGGAAAGAGCAGGATAAACAGTGAAATACCAATGATTTGAGAATAGCGCATGGTATGGGGTGTTAGGATGGGGTCATGATTCTGCCGGTGCTAGTTTGTGAATAATCAGCGCGGCCAGGAAGGCCTCCAGCAGACTCAAAGGCACTGCAAACGGCAGGATACCAAAAGGTAAAACACTCATATTCCCCACCACGACCCACATGAGCACAAAGGCCACAAACCATGACAGAAAAGTCGTTTGAAACAGCGAAAAGCGGCGGGAAATCACGAAGATCGCCATTGCAAAAAGTAGCGACCAAACGCCCCACATAGCGCCGTTGATGGGTTCAGAGGGAAATACCAAACCCAGAGAAGCGTAGTGCTCCGTCCAGTAGTCCTTGAGCAGAAGTTCATTGCGCACAAATTCAGACACACTGATCCACAGCGTTGCGAGGACAATAGGTAGAATCGTTTTGCGAAGCATTGTTTACGTTTTTGGAGTGTGCGGCCTTACTCGGTTTCTTTAATAAAGCTTACGGTGAGTCCCGCAGTTGATTTTAGTAAAAACGTGCCATCCGGCAAATGATCAATCGATAGCCTACCATTTTCAGGCACACGGAGCGATTCGATCCAACGACCGGAATAATCATAGATTTCAACCGAATCAGCCTCTGACCATCCATCAATCCACAACTCGCTACCGGCAGGATTGGGATACACCACAAGCGATTCGGCCGGTTCCTCACCTACGCTGTTTCCATTGCATCCCGGCTGTGTAGAAGCGACCTCTGTCAGACCCCCATCCTGAACATACCAGTTAAGCCATTCACCACCATTTCCGGTGTTCCAGTCATTCAAATCGAAGGTGTTTTCACCGTTGGCCGTCCCTTTCACCTGATACACATTGAGCGCCTCACCACCCAGGTACCACTCAAGAGGAATTCCTTCTACACAGGTTTCAGGCGATTGATCAACCAGCTCACAATTCAACTGTACGAAGTAGGCGTTATCATCGTATTGCGGGTATCCGCCATACACATGAGCTATTCCTTCAGGGTCAATACACACAGCAGTATACTCGTCGCAGGCTATTCCCTTGCTATTCGCTCCATAATCCTGCAGCATCCGTGCGAGGAAGACGACATGACGCCCTTTTCGATCCGGATCATCATAGTGAGTATCGGTTACCACATTGTTCAGGTAGTTCACATGCAGAAAGTCGGTAGAATCCACTGTCACGTTCTGAGTATATGGGTTCGCCAACGCATTGGCCGATGTCACCGTCCCATACTCCGCGCTGAAATAGTACTCCCCTAAAATAGCCATACCAGCGCTCGTGCCTCCGATAACAATGTTTCGTTCGGATAGCCCCAGGTTGATCAAACTATCCACCGGTCTGTCCCTCCAATAATCCACATAATTCCACTGATCACCACCGGCAAACCAAATGGCTTCAGCCTGTTGGATCTTTTGGAGCACGTATTCATCCTGGTTGGCCAGGTAATAATTGAACACAATCGTTTCCACCGAATTCACTGTAACTCCCAATTCAGAATACAAGTAATCATTGTACCCATCCGAACCCGAAGCCCGCAATACCAGCACATCACCACCATTGGCCCGTTCCAGGAACCAAATCATGGCATTATCATCCTCCGTGGCACCTCCCATCATGCACACCCCACCCGTTGGCGTTGTAACAACATCAGTGGAGTTACCCGTGAAATACGACGTATAATACTGGGCATCAAGACACAGGGAGGTGAAGATAATCCCAACAAGTAAGGAAATTGACCGCATCGGCTTAGGATTAAGGATTTGATTCAAATATAAACAAGCGCGAACGACTTTCGCATCTGCCATTCGAAGTTTGCATTCCGGTAGTCCGATTTGGGGTTGCACACCAAAAAATCAGATTACTTTGCACCACTATTCACCATGACCATGACCGACGAAGCATTCGAAGTCCAATTTGCCAACTGCACCTTCCCCCCGGAGCTATTCGACCACAAAGCGCATATTCGTCTGGCCTGGATTCACCTCAAAAACTACGGACTCAACCAAGCCATTGAAAATCTCTGCACCCAAATCCAAATTTACGACCGTACCCACGACGAAGGAATCCGCTACCACGCCACCCTCACCGCTGCCGCGGTGCGCATCGTACACCAATGCATGCGTTCCATTCCTACCGCATCCTTCGAACAACTCCTGAACCATTACCCCGAGCTCATGACCAATTTAAAAGGCTTAATCTCCCGCCAGTATTCCAATGAACTGCTTGGGAGTGAGAGAGCTAAACAGGAGGTTTTGAATCCGGATTTAGGGTGAGAAGTTGAGGATCTCCTTAGTGAGCCATTTCACAACTGCGGATTCAGGTGGTGACACGATACTCGAAAGGCAATAGCACGATTATTCATCAATTCTCTTTACACCCGTTCGGGTGTATTCCACAGACATTAAGCCGTTTTTATACCCGAAAGGGTACGTAATCAATTAGAAGAATCTAGTCCAGAGAAATTTCGAGAACTCGAACCTTCCCGGAAGAGAGATAGCATTCTTATGAACGTTGCCCATCTCAGTCCAGGCATCTACTTTATCTGTGCTGAAAGTCCACAAGCTATCCCGATTCGATTTGTTAAAAAATGACCAATTAATACGCTATATCGCTTCCTTCCTCCACATTCTTAACCGTTATTGTCTATTTCGCACGAATAATGTTGCGGGTTCAATTAAACTCATGATTCCTTAATAAACGTAGTTATGGAATACGTGACTTAACAAAAACCGATTTATCGAACTTGATTTCAATCCGGAACAATAATTACACTCCTTATTCCATCGAAGAACGTGCTAATCTATAATCGTGGCATTTCTGAAAAGCCCTTTTAGCTTTTCGATCTTGCACAATCAATTCAAATTCACCATTCAATCGGCATTTACAATTAAGGGTATCTTCCAGAATGTCCAATTTACCGGTTGCCTCTGAGATATCAACACATGCATTTACAGAACATAGCTCAGCAAACAAATTATTGAAATAACTCCACGACCTATTCAACT
>JAGQVX010000162.1 GCA_020437755.1 Flavobacteriales bacterium | reverse complement strand
AGCCACCTGCCCCACAGGTATAACTGCAAGCTCCTTCAGGATCACAGCTATGTAAGAAATAATACTCATCAATGATCTCGGCGTCATTGGCAATTGTTGAATTTCCGTTGACACTGCGAAACATGGTATGGTCAAATTCTAAATTCTTAATGAGCAGGGAAAAGCTGGTACCCTCCATAAACGTGTTCCAAAGATTAGCCTCGCCATCTCCATACCAATTAGTAAGTGGTCCATCTGTATTGAGCACGTCAGTATGTGCCAAAGCATAATCATTGGTAAGCTTCGAAAAATCAAAAGCTATCCTTCTATACAGATCCAAATTTTGCTGCACATCACATTCACCTAGCTCGGTCATTCCAATATTGTTTTGATAAACCTGGACAAAACCATCTGGTGCCAGGATAATGGGTGAATCCGGGTCTGTGCCCTCAATTTGACAACCAGGTTGAGCACCTTCGGGAATATCCACGTATGGATCTAGTTGCAAATAGGTATTCGCAGATAACCACGTATTAACCTGCTCAATTGTCCAACTGTCATCAAAGGTGGGAATAAGCGGTCGTAGATCAATTGGAACAACAATCCAACCCATTTCCTTGTGTCCAGTATTTGATTGAGACTCTGAAACCGCAGGATTGGAAAAAGTGTAGCGAATGTCAAAATCATCATCTCCATCGTTGAAAAGGGGAATACCTTCAATGTCTACCCCATCTCTTTCCATATTGAAACAGAACTGGATATTTCCACCATAGGGAGTTACTAGAGCATTCATGGTGTGCGTCTGAACAAAGTCACCGCAACCACAAGGTGATAGCCGAAAGGCCGTTTCCGCCACATCCGCTACCGTCCCGCAATCCTGAATTACAAATTCTTCAACCACTCGAATTGAATGACCTCCGGCGAGCTCATCAACTGGCCAGCCATCCAATGGAATCTCAACAGGTATCGTTGTAAAATCAGTGATATCAATTGAACTGCCCGAGCACCCAGGATCTACACATTCTATTCTAACCAAAAGAGGAGCAATCTCATCCTCGGGGATGTAAAAAAGAGTAAGACTATTAGGAACTAAACCATTATCATCTAATGTTATATCTGTAATCCTACTAAATGGATGTGAATCATTCTGATAATAAAGGTTTGAGGAATTGGGATACACCCCATTTGGAGGTATGATCAAATCCATGTCATTATCAACATCAATCTCCACTCCGTCATAGTAGGTCGTGGTGAGATCATAATTAGGATTGTTGATTACAAAGGGATCGTAAACAATCATCAGGCTGGCTACCAACTCTCCATCCATAACACCACCCAAATAAAGCTGGTAGCTTGCTTGCAATGGGTCGTTCGATACTACATAGTTGCAAAATCCAATAGGTATATCAAAAGAAGTTTCGGACACTTCTGCATCCAATTGGATATTTTGAACACCGTTTGTTGCGAAGAAATCGGCATTGTAAACAAGTTCGTAATACTCACCTTCTGTAAGGCCTGATAACTGAATATTCATCAAGTAACCCTCTATTTGAGCATCTTCGTCGTCCACTGGCCCACCACATGGAACCAATAATTCAAATGCTCCTTCTTGAGGTAAAGGATCAATCAGCGGATGAGTAATCGTTTCAGTAAGGGTTTGTCCAAAAATGGGAATAATACTCGTTAGGGTGAAGAGTGCACAGACCAGTGCACACCTTCGCATAGCAATAGTGCGATTCATAATAGATAGTTGACTAAGGTTTTAAGGTAAGTGGAAGGTAGTAAAACGATGCGATCAAAACAAGCATTGGAATATTCCCAATTCGAGAATTGCACTAAAAAATGAGCGCAAAATCAGGCTGCGACTGAATTTGTTTGAGTGTGAATTTTTTATTAATCAATGCAAAACATACTTAAATGTGCTCCATTTTATACCCTAAAAGGTGCTGTTCATACCCTAAAAACATCTGAATGGGTTCCATGGACAACCTCAAAAACGCCTCGACGGCATTTTCAACATGCTCCTCCCTGAGAAAAAAATAAGGACACGGAAGTAGTCGATTCTTGAAATCTGGTTCTCCATTTGGCGAATGCCGACACTTGATGAAACAAGTCCTCAAAAATGACCCAACAAAAAAAGGTCAATCCTTTCGAATTGACCTTCTCTTCTTTGTGCTCCTCAGGTAGGACTTGAACCTACGACCTACGGATTAACAGTCCGCCGCTCTAACCAGCTGAGCTACTGAGGAATCTTGGTTTTCCGCCTTTCAGTATGAGTGCTGCTTCCAACCCTCCCGAAAAACGGAGTGCAATATTACGGCAATCTTTAAAACCAAACAATATCTTTGCAAAAAAAATTAGCGCATGAAACTCGTCGAGGTTGGTACGGTAGCTTTCGATTCAATCGAAACCCCTTTTGGAAAACGCGATAAGGTTGTAGGTGGTGCCGCCACGTATATCTCCCTGGCCGCATCTTTCTTCGTGAAAGAATCAGGTTTGATCTCCGTTATTGGTGACGACTTCCCAAAGGATATGCTCGAAGAAATGGACGATAAGGGTATCGACCAGCAAGGACTGCAAATCCGACATGGAGAAAAATCGTTCTTCTGGGCCGGTAAGTACCATTTCGACATGAACACACGCGACACGCTCATTACCGACCTCAACGTACTGGCTGATTTCGAACCTTCAGTTCCGGAAGCATACCAGAATTGCGATTTCCTCATGCTCGGCAATCTGGCGCCATCCGTGCAAATGTCGGTAGTGGAACAATTGCCCGTACGCCCTAAGCTTGTGGTACTCGATACCATGAATTTTTGGATGGACAACACGCCCGACCAACTGGCCGAGGTGCTCACCAAAATCGACGTACTTACCATCAACGATGAAGAAGCCCGCCAGCTTTCGGGAGAATACTCCCTGGTAAAAGCAGCGCGAAAAATCTTCACCATGGGACCAAAGATTCTCATCGTTAAGAAAGGTGAGCACGGAGCATTGCTCTTTCACGAAGACCGGGTGTTTTTCGCGCCTGCTCTCCCGTTGGAAGATGTCGTTGACCCTACAGGTGCCGGAGATACCTTCGCCGGCGGATTCATCGGTTACCTGGCCTCCACACGCGATTTGTCATTCGACAATATGAAACGCGCGGTGATCGTAGGATCGGCTATGGCGTCATTTGCCTGTGAAAAATTCGGTCCCGAGCGTCTGCTCGACCTCACCAAAGCTGAAATTGACGAGCGTGTGCGTGAATTTATCAGCCTTACTGAAGTAGAAATTCAATTGGTAGGATAAGACACTAATGATTTACCGGCCTCCATTATTGGGTGAGGCTACCGATTTGCTGTAGTTCGACTTACTCCTGAATCTTGCGCCAGAGCTTCCAATCGATGCGCATGCAGATTTGTGCCGCTAATTCCGGACATTCTGCCCGGCAAATGGACTCAATTTCCGATGGCTTGAGGTGGTCAGTCTGGAGCAACTTCAATGGAATATTCATGCCCTCCAACTCCTTTTCGACGTCCATATTTTTCAATCCAAACGTGCGAATCGTCAGCTCTTCCATCATACCCGAAACCTGGCGATCGAGAATGTATGAAAACGCTCCTAAACCTTCTTCGTGGTTCACCGGGTTAATGTGCTTGGTTTGAACCACTTTTTCATGGATGGTATCTTTAAAATCACGTTGAGCGGCTCCCATAACGATGGGTAGGATAAATCCTCCGCTCACGGCCAGCTCCGCTGTTGCGTAACGGGTATTATTGATGTGCAGGGGGTGCGTGTTTTTAAACAGACTCGAATATGCCACGCTCGTACTCAGTCCCACAGGTCGAACCAATCCATGGAGAATTACTTCCCCCGGAAGCACCTGCACACCCCGATGCTCGTGACCCTTCACCGCCTGGATGGAGCGAATCAGTTTTTTGCCCAATTGGGAGCGCACCGGCTCATCAAAGTACTCACCACACGGATGCGCATAATCATTTGGCTTGTCCACAACCTCCAGCTTTGCAAATAGTGAATTACGTCGCATGGTCATGACCACCTCTTCGCGTTGGTTGATCATGACCACCTTCGTTTTCACTACCGTTGAAAGCCCATTGCTCGTAGGTACGATCGCCTCCACGCGCATGATGGTGCGCAAAGTATCACCGGCATACACCGCCTTGTTGTACACTACATCTTCAACACTCAGGTGGTACTTACACGATTCCGAGTAGCACTCAACCAGCATACACAGAGCCAGGTTGATCAGTAAATGATACGGAATCAATTGATCTTCTAGTCCGAGTTGTCGTGCAAATATCTTACTGGTCTCCAGTGGGTTGAGCGTAGGAACCAGACTGTGCCAAGCCGCAATCCAGGAATCGTCAAGGGTGATCTCCATGTTGCTGGCAATAATTTGCTGCACAAATAGTTGATTGTTGGCCAGCCCATATTGAATGGTCCTTCCCTGCACGCCTTCAGCTCGTACAGAACGTGAAATATAAACCGGACGATTCAATTCACGCTTCATTTTAGTCACGATAGGTGCGCCAATAAACTCGCCATTCACGATTGAACAACCGCCTTCAAAGCTTGTCACGACTTCCGAGTAATGATCGCGTTGCTTCTTCGAAATTCCAAAAATGCGGTTCACCGGGTCGACCTGGTCGAAGTGCAGACAAATCTTTCCGTCGATCCCCATTTTACGCGCTTCCCGGGCATCGTGAAGGAGTCCTTTATAATCTGCCGTGTTTTCATAGGGGGTGTCAAACAGAGGCAACCTGGCGGCCCGGGCAGCTGCGAGAACTTTGAATCGAGCCCAATGCAAATTCACATCAGTACGTTCAGAGAACAACTCGCTAAACAAATCTGCATGCCCAAGAATCACGGCCATGTTTCGCTTCGACTGCAGCACTATTTCCCGGGCATTCAAAACACCTTCGGCGGTTTCAATAAGTGGGATAAACCCAAATGTATTTACAGGTAGTCCCAATCGAAGCTCCATGTCCGAAATGAGCCGGTCATACTGCTCCACATCGGCTGCTGTGCGCAGCATCGGCAATATAAAGGCATGCACTCTACGCGTGTACTTTACATCAAGATCTTTGAGCAACTCCTCCCGATGAGCCAGTTCATTGAGCCGCACGGCTATATGCTTTCCTTCAAACAGAGGGGTTTGAACATTGAACTGAATTAGCGCGCGTGCTTTGTCTTTGAACTTCAACGGACAGCCATCCTCCAAATCCAGAACGAGCCAGTCGGGATTGTGAAGCTCGGGAACTTTGAGGAACGTTTTTTCGGCAAATGTTCTCAAGAAAAGCGCAGATCTAAAGCGGAATTCACCCCGGCGACGGGCATAAATATTCATCTCATCCGGATGAATAAGACCCAACTCGGAAGTTTGTTCCAGCAATTCTTTCTCATATGCTCCTTGCCGTACAAACTTGTTGTTGATCAAATCTACCATGGTTGTGGTAATATTCTCAAAGCTTCCACGCTCTGTTTTCAGTCGGGATGTGCCGCCATCTATAGCTATCTCTGCTTCATCCAGTATGTCGTGGTGGATATCGCGTAAACGATAGCAATTGCCGGTTCCGGCTTTGTTGGCACTCGTCACAACAATCAATCGGTTTTGCCTGAATGCATAAGTGGCCAATTCGGCCAGAAAAGGATCCAAATTGATAAACAAAGCAATCGAATCGCCCTGTTTTCCCAGTTTTGGAAGATCCCTCAAGGCAGGGGCGGAAGCATTCCAACGTTCCAGTACACCAATAGGTTGTTGTATGCTTCGTAGCTTATCACCATGACTCGATTGGGTGATGGCGTCGAATATTTCGGGTGTTGCCAGCACGCCGCTGGGTTTGTCAAGCGGCCGTTCTTTCAGACGGTACATTTTGTCTACCCCTTCAGTGGTTATGGCCATGATAGCATAGCCCAATACTGTGGGATACACTACAATGCCATTATTGATGAGTGTGGAATAAACTTCTTGAGTGTCAAGTATTTGTCCAACCTGTAAATTCATAGCCAAGCGTTTTTAGGATGTGTTAATCAACCACAATGAAACCAACAGAAACAGCGAGCCTCCGCCGCACTGCCGATGCATTGTTTCTTCAGTAAACTGTGGTTGAATACAGCTTGACCAGGTGCGAATACCCTGGGTGTATTCGAATTGCCGAAGTAGAGCAAATGGAGCTTAGTATCCTCGTCTCCCTCTACATAAAACCGAAAACCAGTGGATTGCGTCACCGGCTCAATTTCCGATTTTGGGACAACTAAAATAGTAGATTTTTCATGTTATCAACACGACGAGTGTTGAAAAAGTAGAGATTTATATCAATCCGAACCTGTTTTGAACGCTACATACGACGTATTCCGCTCAGTAATAAGACCTTACACATTCATTACTGAATTAGGATCCTACCCCTGAATTAACGACTACACTGATCTTTCCACGCACGCGTCGGTGGCGAACATCCTCAAGGGCATCCATGGCTTGTTCCATGGGATAGGTTTTCCATACATGGGGCTTCAGTCCATGCGAGGTATAGTAGTTTAGAAGTGCTTCAATATTTCTCCGATTGACATCCGGTTCTCGGCGTGTAAACGTACTCCAGAAAACGCCCATAATGGAACACCCTTTGAGCAAGGGCAAATTGAGAGGTATTTGGGCAATAGAACCCGAGGTGAATCCAAGCACCATAAACCGCCCACGCCAAGCTGTGGCGCGCAATGCCTGTTCCGAAAAATCGCCTCCTACAGGGTCGCACATCACATCCACTCCCTTGCCGTTGGTCAGGTTCT
>JAGQVX010000161.1 GCA_020437755.1 Flavobacteriales bacterium | reverse complement strand
CACTGCAAGCATTATAGCACGAATCGCCCCTTCCGAAGAAGATCCTATGCTCGCTGCAGGCATGTTTGTCGAAGCTGAAATCATCAGCCAAAGCTTTGATGCACTTGCATTGCCTGAAGAAGCAATTGTGGAGCGCGACGGATCATTTTTAGTACTGGCAAAAAATCCGGGATCAGAAACGATTCAATTCACTGAAGTTGAAGTCTTGCCAGGTGCTCATTCCAATGGATATATTGAGATAAAAAATGCCGCAAAACTTGATCCTTCTGCTTCATTTTTGGCGAAAGGCGCGTTCGATTTAATCGCAGAATAAAAAAAAGTTCCCCCATCGAAACGGGGGAACTTCTCCTTGTTTAAGAGGAATCCGGACAATTAATTTGCCCTGTATTTAGGTAGTTGAGCCGTAGGTCTTTCGTGGATCGTTGTTTTCCGCATTTCCACCCGGTAATTGAATTCACCTTCTGTGCGTTCTATAATCACCACGTCTTCTTCTCCCGATCGATAGCAGCCACATTCTTCCCAATCTTCAAAGTAGAATCCATTTGGGTTGCAAATGAGAAGCAAGTAGGAATCATCTCCGGGTGCACCTGCTACGCCATAGGGTTGTCCGGGCTGACCCGGATTGATCCACATTTGATAAGTCCCATACCAGTACTCCCAGGGATTTACAAAGTATTCGAAATCATACACGCCGGGAGTGGTGCGATACATTTCTCCAAACCACGGATTATTGGGAACCGATGGATTGTTGTCCCAGTAACTGTAAGGTGCTTGCCAATCGTAGTCTATACCAAAGAACGCACGCCCATTGGCACCTCGGGGACCGTATTCATGATCGGTTACTATGATACAACCGGTAGAGAAAACGGTTAGCGTCACTACTGTAATAAGTAGTAGCCGGCTATTGATGAATTGAATAAACCATTGCTTTTTCATGGGTCTTCGTATTATGGTTCGCTCAGACTTTTGCAAGGAACATGCCAAACAAGGAAAATCATGATTAGCCCCGCATACAGGTGGATGGTTAAATGAACTGTCGGGTTGAAAATTGTTGACAGATTAAATCATCCCGTGACAACCTATCCATTGGGAATGGGTAGCTTCGCAGCGAGGTACAATATGACCACACACGACACCCAGCCGGAGACCCTTTTTTCATCGCAATTCTGGTCCTTATGTATAAGCTCCATGATCTTTATGATGAGCTTCAGCATGCTCCTGCCCGAACTTCCTGAGTATCTCACCCGCCTTGGCGGAGGAGATTACATTGGCTACATAGTTGGATTGTTCACTGTGACGGCGGGATTATCACGCTTTTGGAGTGGTCGGCTAGCCGATAAGATTGGCCGTATCCGGATCATACTCTTTGGAACGATTGTCACAGCGATCAGCGGCTTTCTCTACATCTATACCACATCCATCGCATTGTTTCTGGCACTGCGACTTTTCCATGGACTTTCCACCGGATGGCGGCCAGTGGGCGCTACAGCCTTGTTGAGCGACATAACGCCAGCCTCCCGGAGGGGTGAAGCTATGGGATATCTCGGTGTAGCGGGAAGTACCGGAATGGCATTGGGTCCTGCGTTGGGGAGTCTGCTTAAAGAGGAAATATCCTATGACGCCATGTTCACTGCTTCCGGACTGATGGGAATTCTTGCCTTGCTGTTGAGTTTACGATTGAAGGAATCACTGAAAGAAACCTCCAAACTGGAATGGAGCGACCTTAACATATTCAAGGGAAAGGTGTTGGATTTTTCAGCTCGCCACGCCACCTGGATTACCTTGTTTGAGACGTTCGCCTTTGGCGTGGTCATCACCATTAGCCCAATATTGGTGGCCCATCTGGGATTCAAATATAAGGGGTTGTTCAACCTGGCGTTTGTATTCACTTCTATGGCAATGCGTCTCTTTGCCGGGAAAGCATCTGATAAATACGGCCGCAAGCGCATCCTTCTTATCGGTATGACGATTCTAATCATCTCGCAGCTTATTATTGCCAACTCGACTACTGTACCCCTGGTCATTTTCGGAGGGTTGTTGTATGGATGCAGTATTGGGCTCAATCGTCCTACCACATTCGCCTGGACTGTCGATCTTGCCCAACCCGGGAAGATTGGCCTGGCGCTGGCTACTATGCTCCTTGCCCTGGAAATAGGTATTGGCGGTGGCGCCTTCATTGCCGGATTCATGTACGAGCCCGGCAACATGCAGTCTGTGTATAATGCATTCTATCTCGCCTCGGGGATCAGCGCTTTGTCGCTCGTCTACTTGCTGGTTTTTGTGCGTGAAAAGCGTCGTTCCTAAGCGTATACAAGTTAGGCACAGGGCCAAATGGTTGGTCGCCCGGTTATCATTTGCCGAATGGCTTAAAACGCCTATGCATGCAGACCTCAGTACGCGGCTACAGCATAAAACCAATTGCCGAATGGCGCTATAAAAAAAACCGTGTTGAAAGCTATTTGCAGCCTTGCTCCAACCCGGAATTCATAATTGTACATTCGAAATGTGACTTTTTATCAATGTGCCGTCTCAAGAGAGGTCGAACCATAGCCACATTACTTGAATCTCAAAAGGAAAAACAACGCGTCTGACGAGGAATTAGTCCGGATGATCGTGGAGCAAAAGCGCCATGATGATTTTGGTATCCTGTACGATCGCTATTCTGAAAAGGTGTATCACAAGTGCATTTCATTTGTGAAGGATCTTGACGAAGCGAAGGACGTGACGCATGATGTTTTCCTAAAGACCTTTATCAGTCTGTCGAAATTTTCACACCAATCAAAATTCTCGACCTGGCTGTACAGTCTGACCTACAATTTCTGCATTGACTATTTGCGGAAGAACAATCGGGTACGCAAAGAACCCGAGGAAGTATTGGAGAACATTGCCGATGAGCAAGATGACACCCATGAGCGCGAGCTTATGAAGATGCAAGCTGCTCAATTGGTGCATGTTCTGGACACAATTTCGGTGAAAGACAAAATGATCCTGCTGATGAAATACCAGGATGACATGTCAATCAAAGAAATGATGATTGCGCTGGAAGTGAATGAAAGCGCGATCAAGATGCGACTGAAACGAGCAAAAGCCAAAGCTGTTAACACCTACAAAGCCATGTATGGGGATGAGTGAGAATCCGTTCAAAATCATTGAGCCTCGTGAAGAGGTCCCGGCTACCATGAAAAAGGAAGTCATGGGAAGCGTGCGTGCTGTGGTGCTTATTCTGCGGTTTGTTCAATTATTTGTTGGTGATTTCACCAATGCATTCATAGACAACTTCAAGACCAACAAGCCTAAATCCAAGTAGGCACTATAATAATCGTTATGGAAAATCTAGCACAACTGTCGGAACAATTGATGGGGTCCTTTGCCAAATACGGTTCCAAAATCGTTGACTTTTTGCCAACCATTCTCATGGCCATCGTGCTGTTTCTTGTAGGGTGGCTCGTGGCAAAAATTGTGGCGGGAATTGTCCATAGAGCATTGAAAGCGGTCAATTTCGACGAGATCGTAAAGAAGGTCAATCTCGACAAAATGTTGGCTAAGATTAAGCCCGATATCAGCTCAGCACAAGTGTTATCTCGAATCGTTTATTGGCTAATTATGCTGTTGGTATTCACCAGTACAGCCGACTTTATGGGTTGGGATATGGTTACGGCCGGTATCTCGAGTTTCTTCGCATATCTTCCGACGCTCCTGGTGGCCATGATCCTGTTTATCATCGGCGTTTATATTGCAGATCTGGTAAAGAATATGGTGTACACGGCGGCCAACTCAATAGGAATTTCAGGCGCGGGAGTCATTGCGAACATCGTGTACTATGTGCTCTTTATTTTCATCGCCATCACGGCTCTGAACCAGGCTGGGGTAGACACTTCAATCATCACGTCCAACGTGACCATCATTATGGGATCGATCCTATTGGCATTTGCCCTTTCCTATGGAATTGCTTCGCGTGGGTTGGTTACTAATTTGCTCTCTTCGTACTATAGCAAGGGCAAATTCAGAGTCGGACAACACATTAAGGTGGCCGACCATGAAGGTACCATCGAGCAAATCGACAGCATATCTTTTACCCTCAATACCGGAACCTCATTGCTGGTTATGCCCAGTAAAATTCTCATCGAAGGGCCGGTAGAAATAATCGAACAACCCAATGATCAAACACAAGAAGAATGAGGATGAAGCGAAAGCATTGATCACATCACTTCAACTTCACAAATCAGCATTGGGAAGCAAAAACTCTCCTACACTTCCTGAAGAAAAAACCACAATCAAAAACACTTAAATCATGGACAATCTGGATTTTTCACACTATCTCGACAAAGGGATGGAACTTGCTATGGAGTACGCTCCCAAGGTATTGCTGGCTTTAATTGTACTCATTGTAGGCCTGCGAATCATCAAAGTGCTTCAAAAAGTAATTCGCAAAGCCTGCGACAAAAGCAAGCTGGACGATGCACTCAAATCATTTTTGGGCAATCTGAGTGGATGGTTGATGAAAATTCTACTGTTCATTGCGGTGGCGGATATGATGGGAGTGGCTACTACTTCCTTCGTGGCAATTATCGGAGCTGCAGGACTCGCAGTGGGCCTGGCACTACAAGGCACCCTAGCCAACTTTGCAGGAGGCGTTTTGATTCTCATATTCAAGCCCTACAAAATTGGTGACTTGGTAGAATCGCAAGGTGTGCTTGGCGTAGTGAAGGAGGTGCAAATTTTCAATACCATTTTGCTCACACCTGAAAACAAAACAGTCATTATGCCCAATGGTGCAGTAATGAACAACCACATTACGAACTACACCGAGGAAGGAATGATTCGCGTGGACACAAGCGTAGGCATTTCATATAATGCCGACATTAAAAAAGCCAAGGAAGTTCTTGAGGCCACTTTAACGGCCGACCCGCGAGTACTGAAGGAACCTGCACCTACTGTGGCGGTAGCCGAACTTGGAGACTCGAGTGTGAATCTGGTTGTTCGCCCTTGGTGCGATCCCGCAGAATATTGGAATGTGTACTTTGACACACTAGAAAATTGTAAAATTGCACTCGATAACGCAGGAATTGGAATTCCATTTCCGCAGCGAGACGTTCACATCTATAATCACAATTAAAACTAAAATGAATCGAATTATTACTTGTTTGGCCGTTTGTCTGTTGACCACCGGAATGTGGGCTCAGGACAACAATAAGGTTCTGACTTCATCGGAAGAGAATCAATTGGTGCAAAACATGAGGGCTCAGGACGACGCAACCCCGAGCGACACTCTTTGGACCAAAGGCGGAACTTTCGGACTGAACATGTCACAGGTGTATCTGGACAACTGGGCAGCCGGTGGTCAGAGTTCTATTTCCGTTAACGGATTGGTAAACCTCTTCGCCAATTACGCCAAAGGAAAATCAGCATGGGATAACACCCTTGACCTGGCCTATGGTATGTTGTGGCAGGGAGATGCTGCCGGAGTTAAGACTGATGATAAGTTGGATTTTGCTTCCAAGTATGGTTATCAGGCAAGCAAGGCTTGGTTTTATTCAGCCTTGTTGAACTTCCGCACGCAATTCGCACCGGGTTATGACGATCCGTTTGCCCCCGACAGTGTACGTAATACGATTTCGAACTTTATGGCACCGGGCTATGTACTTGCAGCATTGGGTATGGACTACAAGCCCAACGATAAGTTCACTGCATTCATCTCACCCATTACTTCCAAGATGACGATCGTAAACGATCAAACTTTGGCGAATGCCGGAGCATTTGGAGTTGAAGCGGCAGTATTGGACACATCAGGAAGCGTGATCACCGCCGGAAAAAAATTCCGTCAGGAATTCGGGGGATACGTAAAAATGATGTACCGTACGGATTTGGTGAAGAATGTAAGTTTGCAGACCAAACTGGATTTGTTCAGCAACTATTTGCACAATCCACAAAACATTGACGTAAACTGGGAGACATTGATCAGTATGAAGATCAATGAGTTCTTGTCGACTACAATTACTACTACTGTATTGTACGACGACGATATCAAGATTGCCCGCAACGACGATGAGCGCGCAAATGGAACCGGAGGACCGGCCACGCAGTTCAAAGAAGTTCTGGCTGTCGGATTCTCATACAAGTTTTAAGGACTCTTCTCAAAATATGGAATCCCTCTGTTCGTGCGAACAGAGGGATTTTTTGTGCTTAAATGTGTAGCAGAAAATCTGCCTGGCAGAAGTGCATTAATCAAAAGCAAATACTACATTGCATTAAGATTTAACCCTCCATCGGGAGATGACACCATTTTTCTTTTCGCCTGCTGTGTCGGGCATTCGATACTGACCCCTATGCATTACGATTCGTATATCGAGGACGAGGAATTCCTGAATTTACAAGTTGAATTGGTACGCCTGCAATTGTGGGCCGTTGAGAATAAAAAACGCATTGCCATCCTTTTTGAAGGTCGGGATTGTGCAGGTAAAGGAGGAGCGATTTTGCGATTTATCCGCTACATCAATCCACGCCATTATCGAACGGTTGCGCTCGATAAGCCTACAAAGGTTGAAAAGAGCCAATGGTACTTTCAACGTTACGTGACCCATCTTCCAACAGAGGGAATGATCACGTTATTTGATCGTAGCTGGTATAACCGGGCCGTTGTGGAGCCTGTGATGGGCTTTTGCTCTGAGGAGGACTATGTGCGGTTCATGGCTCAAGTGACGCAATTTGAAAAAATGCTTGTGGATGCAGGTATCATTCTCATCAAATTCTGGTTTTCAATCAGTCAGGATGAGCAGGCCCGACGCATTGAAGAACGGCGCACCAGTCCGCTAATCAGCTGGAAACTCAGTCC
>JAGQVX010000160.1 GCA_020437755.1 Flavobacteriales bacterium | reverse complement strand
AGCAGCAACCCAAAATTGGGGTTAGATATCGTGTTCTCACATGCAAAAACCTGTACCACCCATTCATTGTCCCAGGAAACCAAGTAGTTATCGAAGAAAATGGGGTCAAATGACGTACCCATTTCAGCGCAGTATGCGCAAGTTCCGGAGTTGCAATTGGCCGAGGCGTCATAATTGACCGCTTGAGGATCAGTACATCCCGATTCATTCGTTCCCCCGCACTCACCACATTCATCCCAAAAAAGGCAACTTCCGTCATCGCTGGTAGCGTCAGGATTGTAGTTGCACGCTTCCAAATTGGTACAACCGGGGATCATGTTTTCAAAAGCCGTGGAGCCATGGTAAGCTTCTGCCTCAATGAAAGAACCGACCAGGATGAATGCGCTCAGTGCAGTGCCGAACGACTTGAAAGAGGGGATAGATCTTCTCATATTTCTAGTTGTGTTTTCAGCGATTAGTTGAGTCCAACGATGATGCGGAAAAAGAACTGCTACTTATTCAACTATTTCTTACTCAGGAAATTATATCCGATGGCGAATGAATGCCAGATTCTGCTGTGGTACATCCAGTCGTGACCTACTTCGCTCGCGAAATCCTGGCCGAGTACATATCCCAAGCTAAAATCATCCAATTGAAGTATAAGACCTGTAGACCATGTGAGCCCCGGTACAATGCCCGTTGTAGATTCGTTGTTTTCATTGGAGGTCGTATTATCGTTCAGATTGATGAACGCTACTCCCAGAGTGCCCGCAAGGGTGAGAAAGTAGGGTTTGGTCTCAGATAAACGGTGTGTAACTCCCATATAAGGCCCCAACGTGATATCGGTTGTCATGGTGAATTCCGTGGTGTCCAGCCGTGGGCGAAATTTGAAGGGAATCGTCATCACCCCGGAGGTGAAATCATAGCTGCCCCTTTTGAACACTTTATTGTTGTGGATGTCTGTCGTTGTCAACTTGTCGAATTCCTCCTTTAAGATGGCAAGTGTCTTTCCATTTAAAGCGGTCGTCCTTCCATTACTGCGCTGACCTACAAGATCTACATGGGTCGCGTTAATTCCGGCACCCAACGCGGACGCTAGTCTAGTGGCCGGACAATGCCTCCCAATGTCATTGAAATCGGGGTATTTCACGATTACATAGACGTCGTTACCAATCTTTTTTTCCTGATAGTGCGGATAAATACGAAATCCGGGATCCGTGTGATATACGGTGTCAGTGAGTATCTTCTGTTCTTGGTCTAATTCATAGAATTCAGCTACTCCGTCAATTTGGATGAACTCACGGTCCGGCCCCTTTTGCTGCTGGGCATAGGTCGATGTGCCAAGGAGTGCAATGGCTGAAAAGAGTGCTAGTCGTTTCTTCATGGTGTAGTGCGTTTGTTGGTCATTGTTGGAACAAACTTCACTACTATCAACCACTTCCCGATTACCCACATCTGGGTAATTCCCAGTGGATTAATGCCCTGGACGCATTGAAGTGTGGAATGAATTGGGCTGTAAACATGCTACTCCGTCGCTTATTTGCTGCGGGAAAAGCATGGTTTAGCAATACTATGGCATGCGCCAAATGCTAAACCGGTCAGTTGTAAATATGCAATATGGGATCGCTGAAGGTCGTGCTGTACGATTGCAGACTGCGACCCGCCGGACCTTGAAGCAGTGATCCGTCAATAATGAGCCATTGAGAGCCGGAACAGGGATCTTCGATGATCACGTTGTCTTCAGTAACCTTTACCTGGCACTCCTCATCAACATTAAAGGGTGCATGCCGATCATAGGCCGAAAACTCATTGAGGTTGTTGCGGTACACAATGATTCCACGTGAACCCCCCGTCACATACACCCAACCTCCCACAGCCGACAAGTCGAAGAATTGTGGTTCGTTAATATTCATGGTGATGTTGACACTTACCAATGGAATCTGATCATTCTTCTTTCGGCATTGCCACGAGCCTAGTGTTAAAACCACTGTAGTCAATATGAGGAGGAGTCGGTTGCTCATGACGGATTCTTGGATACAGGATTCAACATGTTCTTCGGTTTGCCCGCTACGAACGCCTTGAGATACTCAGGCTCAAAGTAGGCCACGTCTTCAAACTGCGATGCTTCGAAAGCATCAACGGACAAATCTACCATGTATTTTGCGTCCGGGTAAATAGGAGGGAGGAAGGTCCATTGGTTATTATGGGTCACTTCGGCACACTTGGCGGCACCATCGCCTCCAAACACGATTGTCTGATCCTTCCATTTGGCGAATGCCTGCTCTTCCCATACCAAAGGATGAACCGCCTCAATCTCCTGCCCGCTTGCATCAAAAGTGGCCGTGTAAACCTCCATTCTGCGCGCATCCATAAGCGGCACAAAAAAGTCGGTGGGTTTCGTATGCATTTGCCGCATGGCGCACTCGAGAATCCTGCAAGTATCCACAGCTATCAAGGGCACCCCAAGGGCAAAACACAGCCCCTTTGCAGCGCTGGAGCCAATTCGAAGCCCGGTATAAGAGCCCGGACCGCGACTCACGGAAACAGCATTGAGATCGGTGGGGGTGAGTCCGCTTTCCTGCATCACTTCATCAATGAAAACGTGCAATCGCTCGGAGTGTATGAAGCGCTCAGCCATCTCGGCACGATGTGCTATGCGTTTGCGGCCCTTTGACAAGGCCACCGAACAGTTAAGTCCTGTAGTTTCCAGATGGAGAATTATACAATCCATCAGTGCTTGTCTTCCTTCGATTCTTCTTTGCCTACCTGAATTTCCTTGCCATTGCGCAAGTTTTTAGACACCTCGGCATAGGGACCGGAAATGACCTCTTCACCTTCCGATACGCCTTTTTTGATTTCCTTGTATTTGGTGTCCTGAATACCTGTTTCCAACACGCGGATCTCAGCCTTGTTTCCATTGCGCACAAAAACCACCTGAAACGGCTCCTGATCCTCATCAATCTCGGGTTTATCCTTTCCAAACCTACGCGCCGAAGACGATGTGTCCACGCGCGTCGTAACCGCCTTGATGGGAACAGCAAGTACATCTCGCGCCACCTCAGTGGCTATTTCCACCGTAGCACTCATGCCAGGACGAAATGGCGAACTGTTATGGTCATCCACGAGCTGCGCATAGGATGTTTTTAGTATGCGAATCTTTACCGAAAAGTTGGTCACTTGATCCATGGAAAGACTTGTACCCAGCGCGTTAAGGGCAGTGTTGCTGATCTCAGTGACTATGCCTTTGAACGCTTCTTCCTGATATGCATCCACTTCCACAGTTGCCGTATCACCCAGCGAAACGCGCACAATATCGCTTTCGTTGACTTCAACATCCACTTCCATCAAGTCGAGGTCGCTGATTTTCATAATCACCTCGCCGGCCATCATCTGGTTTCCCAGCACGCTCTCCCCCAGTTCTTTGGTAAGTGCCGTTACAGTTCCCGACTGAGGTGCCAAAATGGTAGTTCGTTTCAGGTTGTCCCTTGACTCGGTAGCGGTGGCCTCGGCGCTTTTAACGGCAAATTCCGATGCGTGAATGCTCTCGTCGGTGGCTGTGACTTCGGCTACGGCAGTCTCAAATGTGGAAACAGCATTTTCCCATTCCGCCTGAGAAATGGCGCCCTGTTCATGTAATTTTTTACTTCGTGCATAGGTCAGTTCGGCCGTCACGTATTGGGCATCTACCTGTGCTTTGCGCGCTCTGGCATTCGCCAAATTGGCTTTCGCCGTGTTGAGTGCCGCAACCGCCCGATTGAGCTGCGACTCGTAAAGATCCGGGTTGATTTGAAGGAGTAAATCCCCCTTCTCAACCAAATCGCCCTCCTTCACAGGCAGCGAGATGATTTGTCCGGAAACTTCCGATGTGATCTTGACCTCTGTCTCAGGCTGAATCTTGCCACTGGCCGAAACCGTTTCGATAATAGTACGCTTTTCTACCTTGTCGATCTCCACGGAAACTCCCTTTCCGGGCCCCCCGCCAAAAACTGCAGCAAGGACGATGAGCAGTACCACGCCCACAACGATCAATATGATTTTGGTTTTCTTCTTCATGAGATTAACGCAAAGTAATGGCTTTTCCCAAATAGAAATCGATGACTTTCACCTTGAAGACGTAGTCATACTTATTTTGTAACAACGTGGCCCGGGCATTGTCCAGTCGAATGCGAGCACTTTGATAATCCACGGAGTTAATCACTCCCTGCTCAAAGCGGATTTTAGCAAAATCAAAGGCCACCTGAGAGGCTTCAACAGTTTTAAGTGATGCCTGATAATTGCTTAGCGAAGCCTGAGCATCGGCATAAGCCCGAAGCACGTCTTGTTCCAGTTGCTGACGAGTGAGATCCAGGTTGTATTGAGCATTGAGCAAATTAGCCTCAGCCCGTTTGATATTCGTGTATGTTGTGAACCCGTTGAAAAGTGGGATGCGCAGACTAAAAAACAATGATTGGTTGGTATTGTCTTTCAACTGATCGCCAAAAGCCTTGGTCTCAAAGTCGGCGTACGTTTGCTGCGGAATAATAGTCCAAACCGCATCACCATTCTGTGTGATTCCTATTTGAGGATAAAACGTAATCGGATCCCCGACACCTATTTTATTGGCACCCGAATATCCCGTTCCCACACTGTAACTCGCACTAAGCACCGGACTAATTCCCCCTCGCGCTATAGCCAGGCCGCGTTCTGCGCTGAGAACAGACGATTGGGCGCCCTTGACTTCCGGAAAATTGTTCAACGCGGCGTTCACTGCCACTTCTGCATTGCCAATAAGCTCAAGACCTTCAATTTCATTGTCGGATGGAATCGTGATATCAAAATCGCGGGCAAGGTCGGCTGGAAGTTGCAGAAGCTGCGTCAGCGAAAGCATTGCCAGCTGCAGACTATTGGTATTTGCAACCACGTTCGCTTCGTCCAGCATCAATTGGGCCGTCACATCGCTTAGGTCTCCCTGAGTAAGTTGTCCGGCATCTACCAGTTTCCCGATGCGATCTGCCTGCAGCGCTGTAGCATCGCGGTTGGATTTTGCAATGGCCAGGAATTCCCGGTTGAAAAGGACATTGAGGAAAGAATTGGCGATGGAAAGCGCAATGTCGTTTTGCATTTTCTCTATCTGTGCTTCCTGCACTTCAACATTGATTCCCGCTTGTTTAATGCTGTTCAGGTTCTGGAAGCCATTGAACAGAATCAGGTTGGTTGCCATACTAAAGCTGTTGCTTTGAATACGGGTTGTAGCAAACGTATTGGTGAAAGGGTCAATGGTTTGACCGAAGTTGTAACCGTGGGTTCCGGACGCGTTGAGATTGGGCAAAACCAAACCGGTAGCTTGCAGCTTGTTTGCCTCGGCAATTTGAAGAGATACCTTGCTTTGTTGGATCTGTATGTTATGCTCGAAAGCATAGTCGATGCATCGTTGAAGGGTCCATCCTTCCTGGGCCTGCACCAGTACACCACACAGCAAAAAGAATATCAGAAGGAGGTAGTGCTTCATCGTTTCAGTTTTGACAAAGCACAAACTTAGTTATTCAAGCCGACCCAATGGGAGGCAGGTCCGAAAAATAGTGTTAATCCTTCAGGGCTGGAAAGCGTAAAATTGGAGAATTACAAACTAACGACTTCGATTTCGATTCTGCGATTAGCTTCAGCTTGCCAGTCGGTAGTGGGATTTGCGTAGATCATCTCCGTATTACCGGCGCCTTTGGCTACCAGGCGACTAGCGTCAATTCCATGGCTTACCAAATAGTCCACTACACTTTGAGCGCGTTCTTCGGAAGCTTTGCGGTAGAAACGCTCGCTTTTCGATTGATCGGGGCCATTGACATGTCCAATCACTGCAATCTTTACAGTGGGATTAAGCTTCATCCATTCAATCAACTCTTCAAGAGTCTCCCGTGATTTGTGATAAATCTCAGTCTTGTCTCCCAAAAAAGTAATGTCCCTTACGTCGGTTTTGAGACCTACCGAAAGGGGTTGCAGCTTAATTTCTTGTTTGTGAAGTGTAGATTCTTCAGGCCAGAATTTCTCTGAGTAGTACATGTAACCCCGCTCCAGACAAGAAACCGTGTACAACCTGTAATTCTTAATTTCGAAAGTGGTGTCCTTGACGTCTTCCATCACCACAATCTTGCGGGGATTGAGACCTTTCACGCGAACGTCGGCCGCCAAAGGTGCATTGGCAGAAGCATCACTTACGGTGATGTTCATTTCCTGATACGTAATGTACGCGTCGGAATCGCTTATTTTCTTTTCCTCGACAAATTGAGCCTGTGCTGAGCCGAATGCTACGCTCAACAGAAAAGATGCGATAACGGATTGTTTAGCTTTCATACCTAGTTATACTCTTTTTAACCTTCAAAGGTTTCGTGATGTAACATTAAACAGGTCAAAGGGTTGAAGCTAATATTAACTTCCGTTGCGGAATGTGAGGAATGCGCCCAAGGTTGAGTGGGTTTCTTCCTACTATCCTCTAAAGTTAGTCAATTTCTTTCGGAAAAACACCAATCCACCAATCAACAACAACCCATAGGGTATTCCCATGAGGTATAAAATGCCATTGTTGATGCCTTTTCCAATAGCATTATCGGCTTCGCTGGCGCTTTCAGCATTCAGCTTGCACATGGCACACTGAGCGTCAACATCCTGAGAAAGCAATACTGCAAATGCAAAAACAAGCAACAGTGAAATCCACTTTTTCATACCGCAAATCTAGGAATTAAATGGATAGTATGGGCTGATCATCAGATAAACAAGTACCCCCGTTAAAGCCACGTACAACCAAATGGGCAATGTGATGCGCGCTATTTTTCGATGCTTGTCATATCGAGCTGCCAGTCCGCGGGCGTAAGAAATCAATACCAAGGGTACGATGACGGCGGAA